>JAZUPR010000103.1:0-4044 GCA_045605285.1 Clostridia bacterium
AGGACTACTATATCCTCTTTTGTACCATTGTTGGTACTTTCTTTAAGAGATTTCATTATATACTCCTTATCAGGAGATGACTGTTCCGCATCGCCTGTGAGAGCATTCCAGTCCACATACTGATAACCCTCGGACTGAATGTTGTATATATAAAAGCTCTTGTAAACTTCAAAAGAGCCTCCCGGGAATCTGTAAAGAAGATTTTTATATTCTTCTCCGAGCACAGAGTCTATGGCGTTTTTACAACCATGCATTTCCGAGTCAAACTGCGGGTCTCCCGCATACATATATCCGTAATCGTGAGAAAACGAGTGATTTCCTATAGAGTGACCTTCCGCCACCATTCTCTTTATCTGGTCAGGGAATTCGAGCACGTTTTTACCTACTACAAAAAATGTGGCAGGGACATCATATTTTTTGAGTGTGTCAAGAATCTTCTCTGTAACAGGTCCGCTTGGTCCGTCGTCAAAGGTAAGGTAGCATGTTTTTACGTAATCATATGTGTAAAGACCTTTCACCTCGCCGCTTGCGGGCACATAAGCATTTTGCATAGCAATTCTGTAAGCTTCGTCTCTAGCGGTTTTGTTCTTTTCTAAAATTTCAGAACTTGCCTCGGGATATATATAATCTTCGGGGGCGTAATTTACAGAAAGCTCCGCTTGAAGAGCTTTGTATTCTTCGATTTTTATCTCAAGGAATTCATATCCGAAATAGGCGCAAGCAATAAGTATAAGTACAAGGAGAATTATTTTTCCAAGGAGCTTTTTGCTGATTTTTTTCCTTGGTTTTTTCTCTTTCTTTTCTTTTACCTTTTTCTCCTTTTTTTCCTTTACTTTTTTCTCTTTTACCTTTTTCTCTTTTACCTTTTTCTCTTTTATTTTCTTTTCTTTAATCTTCTTTTCTTTTTTAGCCTTTTGGGGTTCTTCCTTTTCTTTTTGAACAGACATTTCGGTTTCAGGCTCGTCAACCACTTCTGTCTGAGGTTCAATAGCCGCTTCGGGCTCGGGCACAATTTCAGGCTCAGAGACAACCTCTGGCTCAGAGGCAACCTCAGTCAATTCCACTATCTCTTGAACGATTTCTTCTCTCACTTCGGGCACAGAGAAAGCAACTTCGGGTTCTTTTTCAACACCGACAAAGGCCAACACCTTTTCTTTTTCAAGGACAGCCTCTTTTTGGAATGGCATTATCTCTTTTTTTCTGATATCAGAAACAAACTTTTCTTTTTTCTTTTTGATGGGTTTATATACAACCTTTTTCTCCTTTGTCTTTTTAAAAAGAGACGAAGAAATGGGCATAGTAAGTTTTTGTGAAGATGTGAAGGTAGCTTTGACATTATTTGAAAAAGTAATCTTTTTGTCAAAGTTTTTTGAAGCATACCTTTTTATGTATGTTTTCTTAGACTTGAACACAGCCATGTTTTTTCCTCCTGTAATTCTATACTTCCAAGTATATTATACCTTTTAAAACGACAAATATCAAGTTTATTTTTTCCTTTGTTTCTGATAAATTTTCCTAAGAATAATATCGCAGTTTGTCGGTTAATTTAATTTTGATAATTTTTTTAAAAAGGAGTGATTTTATGAAAAGCAAACAGAGAATCCTGTTTTTTTCCTTGTTGATTTTTTCTTTTTTGACACGGATAAGCTATATTTGTGCCACAATCCCCGATGAAATACAGCTTACAAAAAACCAGAAATATAACTTCGACAAATACGGATTGTTTTCCCCTTTGTTTTCTATAGATGTTCCCGCAGAATATTCAGGTGTTCTCAGAAATGACGGAACTGTTAAAAATGACAGAAGCAGTAAAAAAGCAGGAGTAAAGCTCTTTAATGCCATAACAGTAAAATCTGTAAATATAAATTACGAAGAAGCCGAGAAAATTATACCCGGCGGAGATGCTATTGGCATAAAGATACATGCGGACGGTGTGGAAATACTGAGAGCATCCGCTGTAGAAACTGCTTTGGGAAAAGAATCAAGCCCCTGCAAAAATCTTTCTCTTAAAAAAGGCGATGTGATTAAAAAGGTGAATGGCGAAAATACGGAAACCATAACAAAATTTACAAAAGAAATTCAAAAAAGCAAAGGAAATGCCGTCACCCTGTCTGTTAAAGGAGAAAAGGGGCTCCAGGATGTGACAGTAAACCCTGTATTGGACCCGAACGGAACATACAAAATAGGTCTGATGGTTCGGGACTCTATGGCAGGAATAGGCACTCTTACTTATGTAAAACCGTCTGACAATTCTTTCGGTGCGCTCGGACACGGAATTGAAGATGCAGACACAGGACTTCTTTTTCCAATGGAAAGGGGCACTATGGAGCAGGCAAAAATTATAAGCATTGAAAAGGGCAGAAAAGGTGCTCCGGGTCAACTGCACGGAATGTTTTCGGGATATAAAGAAGCTGGAGAGCTTTTTAAAAATACCGATATAGGAGTCTACGGAAAGGTGACAGAAAAAAATTATTCCCCCGAAAATGCACTCTTCCCTGCAACTATGTCAGAAATCAAAGAGGGTAAAGCGAAAATCATATCAACTATAGACGAAACAGGAAAAAGAGAATTTGACATAAAGATTGAAAGAATTATTTTTATGAACGCTGACACCTCAAAAGGTATGGTAATACACATTACCGACCCGTATCTTTTAAATGCCACAGGCGGTATCGTTCAAGGGATGTCAGGTTCGCCTATTATCCAAAATGGCAAACTTGTCGGTGCAGTAACACATGTTTTCGTCAATGACCCAACGAGAGGGTATGGAATATTTATTGAAAATATGCTGTCGCAGATGAATTAATTGTCTGAAAAGCACATTACCCAATACTCGATATATAGACAATTGTCAATGCAGAGAGCATACATTATCATAAACTACAAGAGGTGTAATTATGATAACTTATCGCCCGTTTTACAGAACACTTAAAGAGAAAAATATATCCACATATAAGCTCATAAAGGATTTTGGTGTGAGCAGAAGCCTTCTCGACAGACTCAGGCATAATAAACCTGTTTCAACAGTTACGTTAAATGATTTGTGTTCATACTTAAATTGCAGACTTGAGGATATAGCTGAATATGTAAAAGATGAATAAATCCCTATGTTGACGATATACCAACATAGGGATTTATTTTTAGTTTCCAAAGGCTGTACCCTACATAAAACATATTAAAAAAATATCTGCAAAAGCATCAAAAGACAAAGCCCCGGTACTCCAAGAAGTCCAAGCACGAGTGCCGACACAGGATTTACCCCTATGTATATGTTTAAAACGGGGCTGAAAATATTGACAACCATAAGAACAACCGCGCCAAGCAAACTATTTGCTACAATTTTCAATACTTTTTTCAGCGGCACAAAAAATATTTTTGCCGCCACAAAAACTATAAGAACGCCCAGAGAATAGCCCACCACTGTGCCAAAAGAAATGCCACCCATAAAAAATACCCCCTTTTTATACATTACTATGCATAAAAAAAGGGGGATATTAACACTTTGTCCTTATTCTACATAATGAATATTTTTTTCGGCACTGGTGTGAGAATATACAATCTTCTGGCTGCTGTAGAGTCCTGCGCTTCCTGACACCACAAATGAAACTGCACTTCCCAAGGCGAAAAACACAAGTCCCTGTGCTCCAAAAAGCTCTGTTCCGAGAATTACAGATGCCAAAGGACAGTTTGTCACTCCGCAAAAAAGACAAACAAGGGCAACTGATGCCGAAAATCCTGCAGGAAGACCCAAAAGAGGCCCGATAACCGCACCAAAGGCAGCACCCACAAAGAACGCGGGAACAATCTCTCCGCCTTTAAACCCTGCACCAATAGTAATTGCTGTGAAAATCAGCTTGAGTATAAATGCCCCGCAGAATGCATCTCCCAAAAGAGCTCTTTCTACAACATCCATTCCGGCTCCGTTGTAGTCACCGTTTCCCACAACAAGCGAAAGGATGACTATAACACATCCGCCAACGAGAGCACGGATATAATCTCTCTTGAAACATTTTTTTATTAGTTTCTCTGTGTGATGGAGAGTTT
>JAZUPR010000104.1:0-1665 GCA_045605285.1 Clostridia bacterium
TTTTTCAACTGTTACCGATGCATTTTCTACAGGAATTTGTCCCCTTGATGTGAAAACTCTTGCACTGACATATCCGTATTCTGCCATGTTTTGCACCTCCATACAATTTATTTATACTTTTAAGGTACAAATTTTATGTCACAAAGCAATAAAAAAATGCCCCAATTAAACAATCAGGACATTTTTATGATTTTATCTTTCAATCAATCCGTATTTAACTTTTATTCTTTCAAATTTATCTATCATTGGTTCTGCTATGAACCAGAGAAAAAAAGCACTTGAAGTCGAGTGAATCAAATCAAGAGGCAATCCCAGCATATAAATTGAAATAACCATATCAAGATTTATCTTGCCTGAAACTGTAACAACAGATGACAAATTCATAAGACCGCCATATATAACAAGAGTTGATATAAATCCAAAGATGCAAAGAGACATCTTCGTTCTTCTCAACAATCCTTTTTTAAAGAGTATTCCTGAAAAAAATCCGATTATGCCGAACGAAAACATCTGCCACGGTGTCCACGGACCCTGTCCGAAGAAAAAGTTTGAAACAAATCCTGTGATTGCTCCAACTAAAAAGCCTGTCTCTCCGCCAAAGCACACACCTGCGATAATAACAAGTGCAACCACCGGTTTAAACTGTGGAATCATAAAAAACGCGGCTCTTCCTGCAACAGCAATGGCACAAAGAACACTTATGACAATAAGTTCTCTTGCCTTTGGCTTTCTTGACTCAAAAACCATACAAAAAGGTATCATCGTCTCAAGTATTATGAGAAGACTTATGAAAAAGTATTTTCTGTCACCAAGGAAAACCATTCCAAAATAAATGGTAAGCGGAATGAAAAGTAATATTAAAAATGACGCAACAACAGTTCGTTTTGCAAGTTTCCTGTCAGACACAGGAGTCTGAATTGTCTTAATTCCAATTTCCTTTTGAGGAAAAAAACATAAAAAAGAAACAAACAGTTCTGCTATCATTACTACATAATATATGCCCATTCCAAACCAGCTTTTTATATTCAATATATTAAAATCTGTATTAACGAGCAACCATGTAAGTACAAATAAAACTGCAAACAACACTCCTGTAACAACCCTTGCAGGAGTATGTTTTTTTATCTTTTCTTTTTGTGGTTTACTTTCTGTTTCAATCTTATGTAATTTAATTTTTTTTGATTGTCTTTCTTTCTTTTTAACAGTTCCACCGCAGGATGTAATTATATCCTCTGCTAATACAGCTTTTGGTATAATCGACCTTGCCATACGGTTTGCAGAAGTGGTATAAAAGCTCTTTCCTGCAAAAAATTCTCTTGGCGACCCCTCTGATGTGATATTCCCGTCAAAAAAGAGAGCACATCTGTCCGCATACTCTGCACAGAATTCAACATCATGTGAGACCATAAGAATAGTGACACCGTTTTCTTTTAAATCGGACAGAATATGTGAAAATTCCATCCTAAACTGTGCATCCATCCCCTTAGTAGGCTCGTCAAGAAGGAGAATTTCAGGCTCTTTCAAAAGCACCTTTGCAAGAGCAACTCTTTGCTTTTCTCCACCTGACAAATCATAAGGGTGATAATCTAAAAGGCTCTCTATATTGCAAAGTGAAGAGATATTTTCTATCATTTCCTCTTTTTCTCCTTTTAAAATTTTTTTATC
>JAZUPR010000105.1:0-4010 GCA_045605285.1 Clostridia bacterium
AAAACGGAGATGTGATATGGATAACAAAAACACTGACAAGCTTTATGACATGACACTTTTACAAATCAAAGAAATTGCAAAAGAACTAGGCATTAAATCCATAAGCAAATTTAAGAAAGACGACCTGATAAATCTTATAAATGAAACCCGTGAAAACGGAGATATTTCTCAATCCGCTAGCGAAGAAGATACAGTTTCACTTCAAAAAACCTCCCAAGACAATACTGAAAATAATACATACGAGGTCACAGGTATATTGGAGCTGTGCGAAGACGGCTACGGATTTTTACGCGGAGAAAATTATCTGTCTACTGACGAAGACACCTATGTGTCCCCTGTTCAGATAAGAAGATTTCGTCTTAAAACAGGCGATATGGTTCACGGAATATGCAGACCAAAAAATTCAAAGGAGCGTTCTGACGCTCTTATATATGTAAAAGACATCAACGGAGAGACTCTCGACAAAGCTATAAAGAGAAAACCCTTTGACGTGCTGATACCTACATATCCTGACAAAAGGCTCCGTCTTGAGACAACTCCTGAAAATTATTCATCACGGCTCATAGACATTATAGCTCCATTGGGAAAAGGTCAGCGAGGTCTTATAGTAGCTCCTCCAAAAGCTGGAAAAACTACACTTATAAAAGACATTGCAAACAGCATAAGTCTCAACAACCCCGATGTAAATCTGATTGTACTGCTCATTGACGAAAGGCCTGAAGAGGTAACAGATATGAAACGCTCCATAAAAGGCGAGGTTATATACTCAACCTTTGATGAGTTACCTGAGCATCACATAAAGGTTGCTGAAATGGTTTTGGAACGAGCGCAAAGGCTCGTAGAACACGGACAGGATGTAGTGATACTCTTAGACAGCATTACCCGTCTTGCAAGAGCATACAACCTGACAGTTCCATCTACAGGAAAAACTCTCTCGGGTGGAATTGACCCATCTGCTCTACACAAGCCGAAGAAATTTTTCGGGGCTGCAAGAAACATTGAAAACGGAGGCTCTCTTACAATCTTAGCAACTGCGCTTATAGAAACAGGCAGCCGAATGGATGATGTTATTTTTGAAGAGTTCAAGGGCACAGGAAATATGGAAATTCACCTTGACAGAAGGCTTTCTGAAAAGAGAATTTTCCCTGCAATAGATATTTACAAATCAGGAACAAGAAAAGACGAGCTTATTCTTACAAACGACGAAAGAGAGTTTTCATGGTCGCTGAGAAAATCTCTTGCCGGAAACAATCCTGATGTTATAGAAAGCATTATATCAAATGTACTCAGGACAAAAACCAACAAAGAGTTTATGGAAAAAATGAAAAAGAGAAACTAACCATATATAATGAAAGGAAAAACAATGGCAACAAAAAAATACAAACCAAAAAAATCTGCAGCAAAAGCAAAAAAGGCTGCACCAAAATCACAAAAGGACATGTCAAGATATTATGAAATAACTGCCATTTGCATTATAGCAATAAGTATATTCTTTGGCATAAGCATTTATTCGTCGGGTGGCGGAACTATAGGAGAAATCGTTTCTAAAATCCTTACGGGACTTTTTGGCACAAGTGTATATCTTTTGCCGATTATAATGATTTGTTCAATGATATATTTCCTTTTTGCAGAGGAAAAAAGCATGGTTTCCAAAAAGCTTATTTTTTCTTCTGTAGCATTTATTGACATATCTGCCCTTTCGCATATGATTTTTGTCCATGATGAAACTCTGACACTTAGCGACTACTTTTCATATGCTCAGCTTCACGAAAGCGGCGGCATTATAGGTGCATGTCTGGGAGAAGCACTCAAGCCATTTATCGGTGTGGCCTTTACCAATATTATATTCGTGGCAATACTGGTGATACTTACAATCTGCATATTCAACATATCTGTTGTAAAATGTATAAACGGTATAATCAAGCTTATAAAAGGTACTGCAAACAGCATTAAAGAAGACATAGAAATAATAAAAGAAGAAAACCGAAAAGAAAAGACCTCTCCTGTAGGTCACATAGAGGTAGAAGTTGACAAGGAAAAAATTAAAAATGCCCGTCAGTATATAAAATCGGTGGAAGAACAGTTTGACGTTATGCCAAATGACATGACAATAAACATGCAAAACGGTAAGAAGTTTATTAAAGTAAACGGAACCGACGAGCTAATAGAAGAAACAAATCCGGAGCCAACCCTTACAGAACAGGAAAAAAAACAGCTTGACAACGAAATTAAAAAAGAAATGGAAGATGTGGCGGCAGAAAAAGGAGAAGCTATTTTGCAATATACATACCCGTCTATGGAACTTCTCTCTGCACCAAAGAACAAAAACACAAAAGCTGATTCAAGTGAAGATTTGCAAAACAACGCAAAGCATCTCATAGAAACTCTTCACAGTTTTAAAGTTGATGCTCAGGTGGTTGAAATCAGTCAGGGACCTACAATTACAAGGTACGAGATAAAACCTGCTGAGGGAGTAAAGGTTAATCAGATAACGTCTCTTTCAAAAGATATAGCTTTATCTCTTGCTGCTGAAAAGGATGTTATGGTTGCACCTGTTCCCGGAAAATCAACAATCGGTATAGAACTGGCAAACAAAAACCCAAGTGTTGTTTCCCTAAGAGAGGTTATAGAATCAGAAGAATTTAAAAATCATCCCTCTAAGCTGGCTGTAGCACTCGGAAAGGATATAAGCGGAAAACCGATTATTATGGACCTTGCAAAAATGCCTCATCTGCTTATTGCCGGAGCTACAGGAGCCGGAAAGAGTGTGTGCATAAATACTCTTGTTATAAGTCTATTATACAAAGCAGACCCAAATGAAGTAAAGCTTGTAATGATTGACCCCAAGCAGGTTGAATTGGGTGTATACAACGGAATACCCCATCTTCTCATACCTGTTGTAAAAGATGCGAAGAAGGCAACAGGAGCTTTGGGATGGGCTGTAAACGAAATGACCGAAAGATATTCTATCTTTGAGAAAAACAATGTAAGAAACATACAGGCATACAACGAACTGATGGAGCTAAACGGAACACCCGAGGGTAAAATGCCATCTATCGTAATACTTATAGATGAGTTTGCAGACCTTATGATGGTTGCACCCGGTGATGTAGAAAATTATGTCTGCAGAATTGCTCAACTTGCAAGAGCTGCCGGAATGCATCTGGTAATTGCAACCCAAAGACCTGTAGTAAAATTTATTACAGGTAATATCAAAGCAAACGTACCAAGTCGTATATCATTTATGGTTGCATCTGCAAAAGACTCTCTCACCATTCTTGACATGGGCGGTGCGGAAAAACTCATAGGAAAAGGCGACATGCTCTATATGCCTGTAGGTGAAACAAAGCCATGCAGAATGCAATGTGCATTTGTTTCTGACAGCGATGTGAAAAAAATTGTTGAGGCAGTGTCATCAGGCTATGAACCATCCTACGACGAAACTGTTATAGAGCAGCTTGAAAACGAGGACAAATACTCTCCTGACGGAGATAACCCGGGAGATGCAGATGAGCTTCTTCCCGATGCTATAGAAATGGCTGTTGACAACGGAACGATATCTACATCTCTTTTGCAGAGAAGATTCAGAATCGGATACAACCGTGCAGGAAGTATTATTGACCAGATGGAGCAAAGAGGAATCATATCAGGTCTTGATGGAAACAAGCCCCGTCAGGTGCTAATCACCCGTGAACAATACAACGAAATGCTTATGAAGTAAAGGATTTGACAAAAATGGCAAACAGAGGCTTTCTACCAATATGCAAAGAGGATTTGAAAGACAGAAAAATTGAACAACTTGATTTTGTATATGTTTGTGGTGACGCCTATGTGGATCACCCCAGCTTTGGCCATGCCATTATTTCAAGAATACTTGAAAAAAACGGATTTTCTGTAGGTATTATCGCTCAGCCTGACTGGAACAGTACATCTGATTTTGAAAAGCTTGGAAAACCCAGATACGCATTTTTAGTGTCTGCAGGGAACATTGATTCCATGGTGAATCACTA
>JAZUPR010000106.1:0-18702 GCA_045605285.1 Clostridia bacterium
TGGCAAGAAATATTTTATATCCCCTATCACAAAGATTGGATAAAAGGCTCTCTATACCCTCATATATGGTAGTTTCTTCAAGAAATTTTACACGATATCTCTCTCTGTATTTTTCAACAGCAGCTATAGCGGTTTCTTCGTCAAACCCAAAACGACTCATATAAGCATCACGAAGAGGAGGTCCCATTATAAAGCCAAGCTCCTCTTTTTTTGCATTTTCTACACCAAAGGCTTTAAGCCCATATATAAATGAATTTGCGACTCCTTCAAATGAGTCTGTAATGGTTCCGTCAAGGTCAAACAAAATATTTTTATACTTTTTCATTATATACACCCCCATAGGAAACTCTCTATAGAAAAAATAGCCCACCTTACCGGTGAGCTATAGTTTGTAAAAGAATTAGTCTTCAACCTTAATTACTTCTGAGTTACCATAGTAACCACAAGCCTTACAAACTCTGTGAGGCATCTTGAATGCCTGACATTTAGGGCATTTTACCATACCCGGCAAGGACAATTTCCAGTTTGCTCTTCTTTTATCTCTTCTTGCTTTTGATGTTTTTCTCTTAGGTACTGCCATGTTTCCACCTCCCAAAATACTGTAAAAACAAATTTATAAAAAATCTTTGAGGGCTGCCAATCTTGGGTCAATATAGTCATCCTCGCAATCACACTGGGTATGATTGAGATTGCAGCCACAAACATGACATAACCCCTTGCAGTCTTTACTGCATACATAATTTATAGGTAATTCTGAGCAAAAGCTGCTGATTACCAGGTCATCCAAATCAATCTCGTGCGAGTCGATTGTGATAACATCTTCATCAGGTGCATTTTTAGAAAGTCTTTCTGAAAATGAAAACTCCATTTTCTCAGACACACTTTCAAGGCATCTTGAACACTGAGTGGTAAATTGTGCCTTACAGGAAAGTGAGAGATACAAAACGCCTGAAATGTTTTTTACATCGCCTGATATCTCTATCGGAGAATCAAAGGTTATGTCCTGTCCGTTGAAAGAAAAACTCCGGGGGGACACAGTGCCATCTATTCTCTTTGAAGCACCGTCATTTGTTATTATCTGTGATACATCTAAAATCATAGTTCACCTCAACATAACAAAACTATTATATATACTTATTTACAATTTGTCAAGTTTTTTCTTTTAAAGTAAATAATTATTATTTTACAAGTCTTGCTGTGTCTTTAGCAATCATAAGTTCTTCGTTGGTAGGAACAACGAGAGTCTTAACCTTTGCATCAGGAGCAGATATATCTCTTTCTTCGCCTTTAAACTTATTGGCCTCTTTATCAATCTTGATTCCCAAGAATTCCATATCGTCTGTAATAGCCTCTCGAAGAGAAATAGTGTTCTCACCGATGCCTGCTGTAAATACGATAGCATCTACACCACCCATTGCTGCAGCATAAGCACCAATGGTCTTTTTAACAGCATATACAAACATATCAAGTGCCAAAGCACATTTTGCATCGCCGTTTTCAGCACCGCTTTCAAGGTCTCTGAAATCTGAATATCCAGCGATTCCATAAACACCTGACTCTTTGTTTAAGAGTTTGTCGAGGGCTGCAGCATCAAGACCTCTTTTATTCATAAGGAATGTAACGATTGCAGGGTCGATATCACCTGAACGAGTACCCATTGGAACACCTGCAAGTGGTGTAAAGCCCATTGTGGTGTCTACAGATTGTCCGTTCATTACTGCAGAGATTGATGAACCGTTACCCATGTGGCAAGTGATAATCTTAAGATCTTTGATATCTTTTCCGAGCATATCAGCGGCTCTCTGTGATACATATTTATGGCTTGTGCCGTGGAATCCGTATCTTCTGATTTTATCTTCTTCATAATATTTATAAGGAATAGCATACATATATGCTTTCTGAGGCATATTAGCATGGAATGCTGTGTCAAACACACCAACCTGTTTTACGCCGGGGATAACCTTTGCACAGGCATTGATACCGATGATGTTTGCAGGGTTATGAAGAGGAGCAAGTTCTACGCAATCCTCGAGTGCTTTCATAACTTCGTCTGTAATAAGAACGCTGTCTTTGAATGCTTCTGCACCGTGAACAACTCTGTGTCCTACAGCATCTATCTCACTCATATCCTTTATAACACCCTGTGCACCTGTGAGTGCATCGATAACCATTGAAATAGCATCTGCGTGGTCTTTCATTGGTTTTTCTACAACATAGTTATCTTTGCCAGGAACTTTCTGTGTAAGCATTGAGCCTTCCTGACCTATTCTTTCGCAAAGACCTTTTGCAAGAACTTCTTCTGTTTCAATTTTTATAAACTGATATTTAAGTGAAGAGCTGCCTGCATTTATTACCAAAATATTCATTTTAAATACACCTCTTTGAAAAAATTATTTATTAGCCTGTGCCTGAACACAAGTGATAGCAACAACACCAACGATATCTTCTGCTGAGCAACCTCTTGAAAGGTCATTGATAGGCATTGCAATACCCTGTGTTACAGGGCCATAAGCCTCAGCCTTTGCAAGACGCTGAACAAGCTTGTAACCTATATTGCCTGCATCAAGGTCAGGGAAAATAAGAACATTTGCATGACCTGCAACAGGGCTTCCAGGAGCTTTTGACTCACCAACTGACGGTACGATAGCTGCATCAAGCTGAAGCTCTCCGTCAACCTTAAGATTAGGATTCATTTCTTTGCAAATTCTGGTAGCCTCTACAACCTTGTCTACATCAGCATGTTTTGCACTGCCCATTGTGGAGTGTGAAAGCATTGCAACAACCGCCTCGGTCTCTGCAAGAAGTTCAAATGACTCAGCAGAGCAAGCTGCAATAGCTGCAAGTTTTTCAGGGTCAGGATTCTGCTCAAGTCCGCTATCTCCAAAAATGAAAGTGCCATTTGCACCGTACTCACAATCGGGAACAACCATTACAAAGAATGCTGAAACGAGTTTTACACCCGGTTTTGTTTTAATAATCTGAAGACTTGGTCTTAAAGTATTTGCAGTAGAGTGACAAGCACCAGATACTACACCGTCTGCATCTCCTGCTTTAACCATAAGACAAGCATAATACATATAGTCTGAAAGAGCCTGAGATTTAGCATCTTCATAAGTAAGACCTTTGCTCTTTCTAAGTTCTACAAAAAGATTGATATATTCTTCAGTCTTTTCGTATGTATAAGGGTCGATAATTGTAGCGCCTGAAATATCGAGGCCCTTGCTGTTTTCTGCCACCTCTTCAGGTGTACCGATGATAACAAGGTTTGCTATGCCCTCTTTAAGAATGGTCTCTGCTGCCTCAAAGGTTCTTCTGTCCATTGACTCGGGAAGAACGATTGTCTTTTTTTCCATTTTTGCTCTTTCTTTAATTCTCTCCAAAAACTTACTCATTTGTATATATCCTCCATTTCAATGCACGAAGTGTGCAAATAACAACATTACATTTCATTATACTACCAAAACCAAAGTTTTACAAGTAGTGATTGAAAATTTATTCCAAAATATGTTTATCTCTTCCAAACGGCTCTGAGAAAATGTAATCCCCAAAGGTCTCTACCTTAACTCCGTCAATTAAAAACTGCACTCTGTCTATATCGGGAAGCTCAGTAAGGGAATTTACGATTGAGTAAATCGCAAGAGTTGCGGCAGATGAACCGCCTGAGAATTTTGTGATAAACTCCTCAGAAAGATTTACAAAGCATATACCCTCTTTGGTTTCAACTGACAAAACCTTTGTGTCTTTTGGAATAGTGGCAAAAATATCGCTGTTTTTTGGTCCTTTTACCAATTCGAGAACAACGGTTTTTTCAAGTCTGTTATCTACAAGGGATGCTTTTCTGCGCTCAGCGACAAGCTTTTCGCCCATTGCATCGGCAAAATACAAGGTCACAAATTTCTGAGTAATGTTTTCATTGGAATTCTGAGTGAACACAATGTCATTTTCACCGAGTGGCCCTATAGGATTTCCCGACTGGTTAAGAATGGGCTCTCCCTCAACCAATATATTCACTCTTTCGATATTTCCAAGACCGCAAAGAGTTTTTACAATGGAATAACGGGCAATAAGCTCTGCCCCTTGAGTGTTACCCTGAGAAAAATTATAATAATCTGCAGAAAAATTTGCCACAGCCAAAAGTCCCTCTGTCACAACACTGTAAAGAGTGGTTTCTTTTGGGATAACACTCCTTAATGTCGGGTCAACAGGTCCTTTGATAAGTTCTTCTATGACAATTCTTGCCACATCTTTTTCGTCATCATAATATATAGTCCTGTTTTCAGAAATCATATTATTATATTCAGGATTGGAAAAATACAAAATAACATCCTGAGAGAATTTGCCCTGCTTGGAATTTCCCATTTCCTTGCCATTACAAGCACAAAGCGTCAGGGAAATGGCAACAAGAAGAAATACTGCCAAAATTCGTTTTACATTTTTCATTGAAAAATCTCCTTTCCTGCATAAGATTTTTTAAAATGCCGGAAGAATAATTTTAAATTCTGAACCGATATTGGGTTCGCTTTTAACTTCTATAGTACCGCCGTGAAATTCTATTGCAGAAAGAGCAATGGAAAGACCAAGACCTGTGCCTCCTGTTTCACGGGAACGTGCCTTGTCTACACGGTAAAATCTTTCAAAAATCTTTTCTATATCTTCACTCGATATGCCAACACCGTTGTCTTTTACAAGAATAATCGCTTTATCTTTTTCTCTATACAGAGTGACATCGACTTTGCCAAATTCATTGGAATATTTTATGGCATTATCTACGATATTATATATACCCTGCCAGAGCATATCCTTATTTGCCATTACATAAACCTCGTTTTGGACATTGAAGCTAAGAGTTATTTCGTCTCTGTTGGCAATGGGCGTAAGATTTTTCTCTATACCGAGCAAAACATCTGAAAGCCCTGTGATATCCATATCTGCACCCAGTTTTTCAGCATCGGTATCCATTTTTGTGATATACAAAAGCTTATTAACAATTCTGTTGAGTCTGTCAACCTCGCTGTTCATATCTATGAGAAATTCTCTTACATACTCAACCTCCAGATCCTCTGTCTGAAGAATGGAGTCTGCCATAAGCTTTATTGAGCTAAGAGGGGTTTTTAGCTCGTGAGATGCATTGGAAACAAACTCAACTCTCTTGTGCTCAAGCTTTACCACCTTATCGCTCATTTCGTTGAATGCAACTGCGAGTCTTGATATTTCGTCATTACCGCGAATATCAAGCTTTTCGTCCAGTATACCATCTCTTGACATAGATGTGATGGTGTTTGTAAAATTGACAATTCGCTTGGTTACAAGGTTGGCAACGATATATATGATAATGCCGACAATAAGCGAAACAAGAATGGTAAGAAGAGTAATATCCTTACCTGTTGCATCCTTGAAATCGCTAAGCTCTTCGGTGGAATAAACAACATTTACAACACCTGCGACAGCTCCGTATTTCATAATAGGCGCTGCGGCATCGAGAACTGTGATTTTTTCTTCGTTTTTGTACTGGGAAAATCCGCTTTTTCCTCCCACTGCGGTGAGAACCGACGGATTTATCTGAACTTTATTTATAAGATTATGGTTATTTTGCGAATCAAAAATAACAACGGAGTCGCAGTTTAAAATGAGAACTCGCATCTTTTCATCGCCCATAATGCTTGTTACAAACTTGTCAAAGCCCTCTTCCATATACTCGGCATTTTCATCCATATAGTCAAGAGCAAAACTTGAAACCACGTTTGCCATAGTGGTGACGCTCAATTTCTGCTCACCAAGCATATAGCCTGTAATGGAGTTTAAAATGTAGTATGTAACAAAAAATATCATAAGCATCATTACAAGAAAGTATGTAACCACAAGTCTTATGGTAATGCTGCTAAGCTGTATTTTTTTATTTGACATCTTTAAAATAATAACCAGCTCCCCACTTGGTAAGTAAATAAATAGGCTCTGCACTGTTTGGCTCTATTTTTTCACGGAGTCTTCTGACGTGAACGTCAACAGTTCTTATGTCACCAGGGTAGTCATAGCCCCACACAAGGTCAAGAAGACTTTCTCTGGAATAAACCTTGCCCGCATTTGTAACAAGAAGGTCCATAAGGTCAAATTCTTTGCTGGTAAGGTCTACTGATTTGCCGCCTATATTTACAGTTCGTCTGTTATAGTCAAGTTCGACTGAGCCAACGCTCATACGAGTGGTGTCAGAGAATGAAGAGGATACAGGGGTTACTCGTCTTAGAATTGCCTTTACTCTGGATTTAAGCTCCAATATATTAAAGGGTTTTGTTACATAGTCATCTGCTCCGTACTCCAAGCCCATAATCTTATCCATATCCTCTGTTTTGGCAGTAACCATAATGATAGGAACATTGGAAAACTCTCTTATCTTCTGGCACACAGTAAGGCCGTCAATCTTAGGGAGCATAATGTCAAGTATAATGATGCTGATTGTCTTATCTCTTGCCAGACGAAGAGCCTCCTCGCCATCATAGGCAACCTCTACTGCATATCCATCTCTTTCAAAATTGAATTTCATTGCTTTAACAATAACTTTTTCATCATCAACAATCAATATTTTCATCTATATCAAGATCCTTTCATTGAATCAATCTGATTATTCAAGAAAATCTTTAAGCTTTCTGCTTCTACTTGGGTGGCGAAGCTTACGCAGAGCCTTTGCCTCAATCTGTCTTATACGCTCTCTGGTAACCTGAAACTCTCCGCCCACCTCTTCAAGAGTTCTGGCTCTGCCGTCCTCAAGACCAAAACGAAGCTTTAACACTTTTGCCTCTCTTGGTGTGAGAGTGTCAAGAACTTCCATAAGCTGCTCTTTTAAAAGCATGAAAGCTGCCATATCAGCAGGTGCGGGAGCATCGCTGTCGGGAATGAAATCGCCGAGAATGCTGTCTTCCTCTTCACCTATAGGGGTTTCAAGTGAAACAGGCTCCTGAGCTATTTTCATTATTTCTCTTACTCTTTCTTCGTTCATATTCATTGCAGCCGCAATTTCATCAACCTTTGGCTCTCTGCCGTTTTCCTGAAGAAGTTGTCTTGAAACACGGATAAGTTTATTTATGGTTTCAACCATGTGAACAGGAATTCTTATGGTACGCGCCTGATCTGCAATAGACCTTGTGATAGCCTGTCTTATCCACCATGTTGCATAGGTGGACAATTTGTAACCCTTGGTGTAGTCAAATTTTTCTACAGCTTTTATTAATCCAAGATTTCCCTCCTGAATAAGGTCAAGAAAGAGCATACCTCTGCCTACATACCTTTTTGCAATACTTACAACAAGACGAAGGTTTGCCTCGGCAAGTCTTTTCTTGGCATCTTCATCGCCCTCGTGCATACGCTCTGCAAGTCCAATTTCTTCCTTTCCAGGCAAAAGGGGCACTTTACCGATTTCCTTAAGATACATTCTTACAGGGTCGTCAAGACCTATGCCATCTGGAATAGAAAGGTCTATCTCCTCTTCATTTGCCTGAATTTCATCAAGCTCCTGTTCAAGATTTTCTACAACCTCAATACCGCTTGACTCTAAGATTTCATATATTTTTTCCATCTGATTTGCATCAATATGGACATCCTGAAGCTTGTTCATAATATCTTTATATGACAAAACTCCGTTTTTCTTGCCAAGATTTACAAGCTCTGCAACAAGCTCTGTTTTGCTGTTTGCAGACATTTCTTCACTTATAGCCTCTGTTGCCTCTGATATATTGTTGGTTTCTTTAATCATTTCCTTATCCAAATTATACAACCTCTCTTCCATATATTACGGTGTGCCGCAGCAGACCGCACTTATCTTTTGTTTTTAAGCATCTCATTGAGTTTATCAAGGTCTCCCTCTGAATTCATGAGAGCTTTTATTTCGTTTTTCTTTATTTCAGAGCTTATAATTTTCATATAGTCTTCATAAGCTTTTTCTGTATTGTCTCCAAAATCATCAAGACTTAAAATTCTGGACAATAGTGCAAGGTCAGATTCACTATCCGCAAAATGCGAGGTGAGTCTTGCTGCAACTACATGTCCCGATTCTTCATAGGACTGTCTTATATAATTTAAAAGACTGATATGAAAATCCTGCTCAAAAATTTTATCTGAAATTGCCTCTTTATGCTTATTATAGACCATTTTATCAAATATAATAAGCGAGAGCAGATGTTCTCTGGCATTGTCGAGAACGGTTTTATTTGTTTTATTTCTTTTTCTAAGAGCAATAACCATAGGGTCGCTGACCTTTAAATCAGGAGCATTTCCCTGCTTTGCCTGTGTGACGCCCAACTGTGCATATATGGCTTTTTCAGACACTTTTGTTTTCTGAGACAGCATATTTACATACACATTTTGCTCTACAGATGAACGGATAAGCTTTAAATATTCTATTACCTCCGAAACATAAGAAACAATGTCCTGCGGGTTTTTCAAATCGTATTCTTCGCTGTAGTAGTCCATAAGATATTCCATATCCTGTTTACGATTTGAGAGGGCTACCTTAAACTTCTCCACTCCGTTTGTGTTGATGAATTCATCGGGGTCTTTAGACGAGCCAAGGTCTATTACTGTAATTTTTACATCGTGCTCGCGGAGCATTGAAATTGCCCGAAGCCTTGCGAGATGCCCTGCCTTATCTCCGTCATAGCATATAACTATTTCTTTAAAATTATTCGCAAGGTACTTTGCCTGAACCCCAGTAAGAGCAGTTCCAAGGGTGGCAACGGTATTTAAAAATCCGTTTTTCATAAGAGCGATGGTGTCCATATACCCCTCGGTGAGAAGAACAAAATCTTTTTTTGAATTTTTGGCGATATTTATGCCATAAAGATTTTTACTCTTACTGAATATTGAAGACTCGGGAGAGTTGAGATATTTAGGCTTTGAATCATCAAAAACTCTTCCGCCGAAAGCTATTATATTACCCCCTGCATCAAATATGGGAAACATAAGTCTGTTTCTGAACATATCATAGTATCTTCCCGATTCGTGCCTTTTTATTAATCCTGCATTAAATATATCTGACTCCACATAGCCCTTGCCTTTAAGATAATCGAAAAGGCTGTTCCAGCTATCAGGTGCGAATCCTAACCAGAATGTCTTGGCAAGTGCCCCTGTGAGTTGTCTTTTCTTAAGGTAGGCAATGCTCTTTTCGCTGCCTTTAAGGTTTTCGTAGAAAAAGAGTGCCGCCTCTCGATTGAGTTCAAAAAGTTTTTCCTTTTGTTTTTTTATTTTTTCACTATTTCCCCTATCGTATTCGGTGACCTGGGGAAGAGTAATTCCCGACATATCGGCAAGTTTTTTTACTGCCTCGTAGAAAGGAATATTTTCTATTTTCATAAGAAAGGAAATTACATCTCCGCCGACTCCGCAGCCAAAACAATGGAACACTCCCCTTTGGGGAGAAACAGAAAAGGACGGGGTTTTTTCATTATGGAACGGGCAAAGTCCCACATAGGAATTTCCTGCCTTTTTCAAGTGGACATATTTTGACACAACATCATATATATCGTTTTTTTCGGTAACTTCCTGAATGATATATTCGGGAAACATAGGCATATTTACCCCTCCTTTCTAAATTCTTTAATATATTATTCGACAAAAAAAGCCAAAATCCTTTAAATAGGCATAAACAATTTTTTAAAGTAATTTACACAGTATATATCTGTCATTCCTGCGATATAATCACATACTGCAACAGAAACAGAGTCTGTATCGAGAGTAGAGCGGTGCTCTGACGGAAGTTTTTCAGGATTATTTATAAAATATTCGTAAAGTCTGCCGATTATAAGTCGGGCCTGATCGTCCCTGTCGCCAAGTTTATTATAGACATTTTTAAACATAAAATCCCTAAGTGACAACATTGCGCTTTCGATTTTATCGCTCATTACAACTTCATTACGCTTAAGGCTTTCGTCTACAATATCTGATATGAGAGTGTCTATCCTTTTTGAATGGCTACTGCCAAGAACTTTCATAAACTCTTTTGGAATATCATCCTCAGCTATAATGCCTGCACGCAGAGCATCGTCTATATCATGATTTATATATGCAAAGCGGTCTGCATATTTTACAACCAGACCTTCAGAGGTTTCTGCCACGTGGTCGCCTGTGTGAGACACTATGCCGTTGCGGACCTCCCAGGTAAGATTTAACCCATTTCCGTCTTTTTCGAGAATATCTACCACACGAAGACTTTGCTTATAGTGCTTAAATCCGTTGGGGCAGAGTTCATTGAGTGCTCTTTCTCCCGAGTGGCCGAACGGAGTATGTCCTAA
Source organism: Clostridia bacterium (assembly GCA_045605285.1). Taxonomy (GTDB): domain Bacteria; phylum Bacillota; class Clostridia; order UMGS1810; family UMGS1810; genus RGIG4708. The sequence goes on from JAZUPR010000106.1 coordinate 10,278, forward strand.
ATCATGACCAAGAGATATTGCCTCTACCAAATCCTCGTTTAGTCTTAAGGCTCTTGCAACAGTTCTTGCAATCTGCGAAACCTCAAGAGTATGGGTAAGTCTTGTCCTGTAGTGGTCATTATCTAAAGATATAAACACCTGTGTTTTATGTTTTAATCTACGAAATGACTTGCAATGGATAATCCTGTCACGGTCTCTGGCAAAATCTGTTCGAAGAGCACACGGCTCTTCAAATTTTTCTCTGCCCTTTGACTCTGATGACAGAGTAGCCATAGGCGAAAGGTACGATTTTTCATACTGTTCTATATCTTTACGGATATTCATTTGTATCACTTCCCAAAAATCATTTGTTTAATTCTTCGTACAATCTATGTGCAAGAGATATGCATCTTCCCAGCGCAAATCCATCCTCTTTTGACGGAGACTGGGCTGACACGCCAAGGTGACCTGCGCCTATTCCCTTACTTGCAGCACCTACAACTGTCATTCCCTCAACATACATCACATTATGTATATCGGATATGGTGGCTTCCTGACCGCCAAACCTTGATGCACCGCACACAACTGCAGCACCGAGTTTTCCTGTAAGGTCAGCTCTTATAGCGCGGGTTTTGTCGAAAAGACATTTAAGCTGTCCTGACATTGACCCGAAGTACACAGGAGAGCCGACAACTATGGCATCTGCATTTTTCATTTTATCAAAAAGGGTTTCAAGCTTTGTTCCCTTATAACACTCCCTTTGGCAAGGTGTGGAGCACTTTATACAAAAAGGAAATTTTGCATCGGACACAGCCTCATAAGCATTTACAATATCTACATCTGCACCAAGTTTTTTACATTCATCAGAGAAGGTTTGCAAAAGAAACTGCACATCACCGTCTTTATCGTGACTTCCGTTGATAGCCAAAATATTCATAACATTCCTCCATTAAAAGCATTTACATTATATATATACTTCGTTTATGAGAAAAATCCTTTATTATTTTACAAAAAAGCCTGTACTTTCATTTTAAAAGTACAGGCACGATTTATTTTTTGCTGTTAAACTCTCTGTCAATTATACCGTAATAGACAGTATCGTGGTATTTACCGTCAAAAAATGATGTTTCTCTCAAGACTCCCTCTCGGACAAAGCCAAGGCTTTCGTGAAACTTTTGTGATTTTTCATTGCAATCGTATATATACACATTGGCTTTGTGATATCTTAGGTGGTTGAAATAATAGTCAAGGACAATATTTACAGCCTCTTTTGCATAGCCCCTGCCCTGAAATTCGGGAAGAACAAACAAGCCGAATTTAAAATTTCCCATTCTTTTGTCACAATCAAAGGTGATAATCTGACCTACAAGCTCACCGTCTATATTTTCCATAACAAAGAGAAAATCATCTACGTTATTTTCATTTGCCTTTTTTATAGACTCTTTGATGCTTTCTGCATTTAATGGAAATTCAATTTTTTCATAAAGCTTTTGCGTGTCTGTATCAAGACGCATATCCTCATACAATCTGTAATCATCTTCGCAAGCTCCGCGAAGTTTTATCTTTTTGCCTTGCCAAAGGTTCATTATACATCACTCCTTTGAAAAATCCTCTATAACAGCACAATTTATCTTTTCGTCATAGGATATATTATAACCGTTTTCCCTGCAATATTGTGCCACGGGTACAAACAGTTCTCCGTCTTTTACAAGAAGTAAATCATCAGACATCTTAACCTTTTCCCCGCATACCTTTTTTAAGAATTTATATGGCACATACATTCTTGAGTCCTTAATAAATGGCTTATTTTCAAACACAAGATACTGTCCGTTATAGGAAACATAATTATTTTTTGAAAATTTACTTTCGATTGTTTCTCCATTTACAATGAGTTTGTCTCCAACCTTGGTTATACTCTCCAATGCTCCCGAGAGCGGCATTTTTTCAAAATACATTCCGTCGTATGAAAGATAGAGATTGTTTTTCTTTGTATAATAATATACATCTCCGCTTTTTTCTATAAAATCAGGCAAGACTCCCTCAAATATTCCGTCTGTAAATTCATCGCCTGTGCTATACTGAATTTTTTTACCTCTCTTTCTTACTGAAAACAGATGTCCGTTATCTACAGGGTGAAGAAAGCTTCCGTCTGTAAGAGTGAAGTCTAAAAGGTCTTCGCTTTCATACATAGAGCCTGCAGTTACATAGAGTTTTCCGTTTGCATAGGACATTTCCGTGGGGTACTGATAAAAGGTATGTGAGCCAGAAAGATTTAAGTTTTCATCAAGGAAATACATCTTTGTGAAAAATTCCCTTATACCGTAGTATGGCTGAGAATCATACAGAGTAGGCTTTACTGCATAGCCCATGCCATCCATATGCATAATTTCATACTGATTCCAGTTTCCGCGGAATATATTTCTGGTCTCTGCGGAAATGTTTTTTGGAGTCCAGTTTACACCGTCAGTTGAGGTGTGAATATCTTCGTTTATCCACTTTACAAATTCTTTTCCTGTAAAGCTTAAATCACGCGGAATTTTCTGGAGGACAGAGTCATATACTGCAGTTATGGATTTTGTATTTTCTATCTGCAGGAAATTTTCCATGCCGCCAACATAGTTTGTAGGAAGTATAACCTCTATGATATATGTCCGTGTTGTTTCACCGGGAAGAGTTATACAAGCCATACAGTCGGTGGTCTTTTCGTCGCTTTCGCCTTTACAGATAGCATAGCTGTCAACAGGATTTCCGTTTTCGTCCTTTAAAATGACAATGTTATTTGACACGGTTTTAAGATAATATTTCAGATATCTGGTGATTTTTCCCTCGTTGGTAACAGTTATTTTATAATTAAGTCTTACTCCGTAGTTACCAAAGTTTCCTGCACCTGATTGGTGAGTTTTTGTGGTTATAACATCGTTTGGCTTAAATTTATTGTATGATTTATCCGACACAGAGCCTGGGTATGATGAAAAATCTGTATGGTTGATATCAAAAACCCACACATTGTCCCTCTCGTTTTCATGGACATCTTTTCCGTAATAGGAAAGCTTTGAATTGTCAACATATTTAAAAGAAAGCATATCAGATGCCACTGCATTTTCCTTGTTCCAAGGGTCTGCAAACGGGTTTATATTTGTAAACCAGTTTGTGAGCACCTTACCTTCAGGTACGTAGTCATTAAAAACCTTGACAGGAAGTTTGCCCCCTATCCAGTCTGCAATGGTATAGGTAAGCTCCGTGTCCATTTTATTTAAACTATCGGCAATACCCTTATACTGTTTTTCTTTTACATAAGTTCCAAAGGCAGGATTGGGATGGACTCTGCTTCTGTCGCCGATAGTACCTGTGGATTTAACCGCCGCCACATTCGCCTCGGTTTTGCCGCTTATCACCTGAAAATCTGCAAGAAGCAGAACGGGTCTGTAAAAAGGCACAGGTTTATAATTTTTTATAAACCTGCTGAGCCATACTTTTTCGCCCTTATTTATAGTGATTTCAACAGGTGTAAATTTATGGTTGGTATAGGTAACGCCTGAATTGAGCTCTTTTATGGGAATGCCCAGATAATCTGCCCAGGCATTCATACAGCCCCAAGCCTCTTCATACTTATACGGTTCTCCGTTATAATAATATTTTGAATGTTCGGGAACTTCAAAGCCTATGGATGTAAGAAGAATTTTTGTGTCTTCTATTGCATGAAAGACCACATCAAGCTCAACATCAAAACCAGTTTCAACAATAGCATTATTTTTATCCCTTACCTCTGTGTGGTTTACGTGGGACACAAACATAGAATATTTATCGGGCAAGAGAGTGTTATTCATAATATATCGGGAAAATTCATTTGACACATCTGCAAGGTCAGAGCGTCTTATGAACTCATTATTATTGCAGTAAATATACTTTCCGCTTGTGTCTGGCTGAAAAACAAGAGGCTTTGCCTCTATATCCACTGCCGCATAGGATGTTACAGGAAAAAGGGAAAGTATAAGAAGTACAGCAAATAATTTTTTCATTTATAATTCTCCTTAAAATCAACTTATTACATAGCTTTATTTAATTATGTCACATATATGTATCTGTGTCAACAAATTATGGTTATGGAAACCCCTACACCAATAATAAATTATGTAAACTATTTTTGCGAAAATGTGTAAAATTTTGGAGGTTTTGCACTTTTTATACACATTAAAAATCCCAAAAAACAAGTTATACACAAAGTTATCCACATTATCCACATTTTAATAAGTTAAAAAGAGCGGAAAAATGTAAACTTAAAAGATAATTTTACATATTGCTTTTTTTCGCAGGATATAATATAATTATTTTATCAGAAATATTAATTACAAGGAGTGATTACAATGGCACAGATAACAAAAGACACTATTATATTAGATGTATTAAGACTTGACCCTGACACAGCACCATTTTTCCTTGAAATAGGAATGCACTGTCTCGGTTGTCCGTCTGCAAGCGGTGAATCAGTTGAACAGGCTTGTATGGTTCACGGTGTAGATGCTGACGAGCTTGTTGCAAAAATAAACAACTTTCTTGCAAATAAATAACTAAAAATAAAGGTGATGCTTAGGCATCACCTTTTTAATTTACAAAGAAACCCAGTTTTTGAGTATTGAAGAAAAAATTGCTCCCACATTCTTTTTAGGAACATCATTTTCAAACACAAGGTCACAGCGCCCGATTTCCTTTTCTCCGTCTTTTATTATTATTTCCCCTGCCTTATCCCCTTTTTTGCAAGGAGCACAAAGATTTTGTGAAAGTATGACTTCCCTATTAAGCTGCGGTGCATTCTTTTTTGAATAAAGATAGTCTATATCATCCTTACATACAATATTTACCGAGTCATCGCGCCCTTTATCTATATGAACAGTATCGACAACCTCATCTTTTTTTGCAATCTTTGATACAGAATAATTTGAAAATCCGTAGTTTAAAAGAGCACTTGCATCCTTTGACCTTTCCTTTGATGACGGTGCTGCCATTATGACTGCTATAAGGTGCATATCTCCCCTTTTTGCAGTTGCACTTATGCAGAATTTTGCTTTACTGGTACTGCCTGTCTTAAGCCCTGTTGCCCCGTCATAAAAACGGATTAACTTATTGGTATTTGACAGAGTGAATGCACCGTCCCTGAGAGAATCCATCCAGATGGATGTAAAGTCAAAAATATCCTTATGTTTCATAAGTTCTCTGCTCATAAGGGCGATATCATAGGCGGTTGAATAGTGGTTATCATCGTCTAGACCATTGCAGTTTACAAAATTGGTGTTGTTCATACCGAGCTCTTTTGCCCTCTTATTCATAAGCGAAACAAAATTTTCGACACTTCCCGAAAGATGCTCTCCCATGGCAACTGCGGCATCGTTTCCCGAAGAAACTGCAATCCCTTTTAAAATATCCCTTACAGAAAGCTGCTCTCCCTCATCGAGAAAAATGGTAGAGCCGCCCATACTTTTGGCATAGGCAGAGCCTGTAATCATATCATCATAGTTAATTTGTCCTGCATCTATAGCCTCCATAGCAAGAAGCATAGTCATTATCTTGGTGACACTTGCCATTGGTCTTTTTGAGTGAACATCTTTTTCATAAAGTACCTTTCCCGTTGAAAAATCCATTAAGAGTGCTGACGGGCAGGTAAGGGACATAGTATCCTCATTTGCAAAAGAAACTGAAACAGAAAAAACAATTGTAAGACACAATATAACAGAAACTGTTTTCTTTAAAAACATATAATTCACCTCGTATAGAATTATATGTTACAAGGCTTGGTTTATATGTTAATAAATAATTACAGTTGATATGCCACAAGTTTAATCTGAGTAAACGAAATAGTTTAATTTATTTTTATTTTTAAATACTCCTACTTTTGTAGGGACAAAAGTAGCAAAACCCCTCGGGGGAGTTTCGATTCTCCCCCCTAACCCCCCTGCAAACGACCAAAGGCAAAGCCCTTGGAACCCGAGAAAAAAGAAAACCTTGGCAAACGCCAAGGTTTTTTATTTATATTATTCTTTCAAATTTTCTATTGCATCTGCAATATTATCAAGATATTCAGTTTTCTGTATATACTCTACAAGTCCGCCATCTGCAACCGCTGCAAACTCAGCATCTATAGGCAATTTTGCCACATGTTCTATCTGATGTTTAGCAGCAAGAGAGTCTATATTGCTTTCACCGAAAATACTGTGCTTTTCTCCGCAATCAGGACACTTGAAATATGACATGTTTTCAACAATGCCGACTACAGGAATATCCATAAGCCTTGCCATATTTACAGCTTTTTCAACTATCATTGAAACAAGCTCCTGAGGAGATGTGACAATAACAATTCCGTCAACAGGGATAGACTGAAATACTGTAAGCGGAACATCGCCTGTTCCCGGGGGCATATCGATAAACATAACATCCACATCAGACCAGATAACATCTGTCCAGAACTGCTTAACTGTGCCTGCTATAACAGGGCCTCTCCACACAACAGGGTCTGTGTCATTATCCAAAAGAAGATTTACACTCATAATATCTATTCCTGTGCGGGTAGTTACAGGGAGAAGACCGTCTTCGTTGGCATAGGCTTTTTCTGTGATGCCAAAAACCTTTGGAATGGACGGACCTGTAATGTCGGCATCGAGAACAGCTGTGTGGTAGCCGCGTCTTCCCATCATAACGCTAAGGAGTGAAGTAACCATAGACTTGCCTACTCCGCCCTTGCCACTTACTATGCCTATAACCTTTTTTATACTGCTTTTTGCATGAGGTGCTTCCAAAAAACTCTTTTTATCTCTGGAGCTGCAATTTTGTGAACAGCTTGAACAATCGTGTGTACATTCGCTCATATTTATATCTCCTTCATATAATGAATAATTGAGGTAAAAAATTGCTTTGCAATTTTTATATTATATCATTCTTTAAATTATTATATCACAAAAAACAAAAAAGGCAATATTTCAAAATAAATATTGCCTTTTTTCCTATAAAAAATATTCTGTCACAACAATAAAATGCTTTTATTATAATTTACTTATCAAATCAGCTATTGCGCTCTCTTCGTTTGAGCAGGTTATAATATCGGCATGTGCCTTTACCAGATCAGGTGCATTTGCCACCGCTGCACCCACACCTGCAATATCAATCATGGAAATATCATTTTCATTATCGCCTATTGCAATTACATTTTTAAGGTCAATTCCGTTGTGCTCACAAAATTTTGAAAGGCTATTTCCCTTTGAAGCTGTTTTGTTAAATATCTCATAATAAAACTTATGTGTTTTTAACAGGCTGTATTTTTCATGATAAGGTGAATTTATAAATGCTTCTTTGATAATATCAGTTTCATTGGGAGACTGAGCAAACAGTATCTTAAACCATGGCTTTGGGGCATCTTCTATATGGTCGGTATAATAGGCTTTTATCTTTTCAAACTCAATATGAAAATCCGTGGCTTTTGTACGCTTTATTACATATATTCCCTGTGCTGTCATAACCTCAACACCTGAGGAAGGACATACTGACATAATTTCTCTAACAACAGGGAGAGCATCCTCGTCTATGGAGATAGTCTCGATATATTCATTGCGAAGAAAATCATACACACTGCAGCCATTATGACAGATGCAGGGATAGTCTGTTTTTAAATCACCCATAGCAGGGGTTACCGCATCGGGAACTCTGCCTGTTGCTATCATAAACTTTCCGCCATGGGAGCGAAAATATTCTATGGCATCAAGATTTTCTTTTGACACCTTGTTTTCTTCATCAATCAGCGTTCCGTCAAGATCAGAACACATTACTAAACCTGAAAATTTCATAATTACCGCCTTGTTTTTTTGTAAATTTATTTATGCATTTTTGCCAATGCCTTTTAATGATTGCGAGACATAAGGTTTAGATACAAACCTTTCTGATGTGTTGCTCTTGTCAATTCAGGAACAAAAAATCATCTTTTAAATTTATTTATCCATTCTAAAATCTCTTCATATTTCATATCGCCCGAAGCAACCGATAAACCAAAATCTACAACATCTTCATTTGTGCAATTCATTTTTATGCCTTCTGCCTCTAAAAAAGTAAGCATAACATAAACGCCAATTCTTTTATTTCCATCAACAAATGCATGATTAGATATTAACGAAAAACCAAGACTTGCCGCTTTTTCTTCTTTAGTCTTATAAAGTTCTTCTCCACCAAAAGTAGCATAAGCATTATTAAGAGCACTTTCTAAAAGACCAACCTCTCTTACACCAACACCGCCGCCCGTTTCTTGTGCTATAAGTTGGTGAAGTAGAAGCACTTTTTCCTTACTTAATTTAATCATTTTGCCAACTCCTCAAAAGCAGGTTTGAATCTATTCATAATTCTCTTTGCTGCGACATCAATTTTTTCATCATCAGAAATATCAAAATATGAATTTGAATCCACATCAATA
>JAZUPR010000107.1:0-3661 GCA_045605285.1 Clostridia bacterium
TGCACTTGTCCCTGCAAAAGTAGGGAAAGATTTTAAAAAGAAAATTTATTTTCCGGCAGTCGGGGACCTCTGCCCTACAATTAAAATTGCTATTCACTCTTCACTCAAAGCACTTTCTTTGGAAAGTGCTTTGTTTATGGCTATTTTACACAAAAATAAAAAGTGCAAATTTACATATATTTCAGTTGACTTAAAAGATGAAAAATGATATGATATATCTGTATAAGTGGAATGGGTTTTGCGTCGTTTTTGAAGAGTTGACGGAATTGCAAGTACCCCATACAGACGCTGAAAATATCATTGTGGCGGCAAGTTTGCCCCAGAGAAACAGGAGGAAGTTATGACAAAGAGAATATTTTTAGTTTTACTCAGCATTACTCTCATACTCTCATGCTTTATAACCGTTGGTTTCGCAGCTGTTGAAACAAAAATCGGTTTTGAAAAAGAGTCTGTAGAGAGCGATGTTATTTTTGTTGACATTGCAAAGACACATTATGCTTACGAGACAATTATGAATCTTTACGACAGAGGCATAATCTCCGGTGACGGAAACAGAATATATCCTGAAAAAGGAATTACCGGACAGGAAACAGCAAAAGTTGCTCTTGGCGTTGCAGGAATCAACGTGGATTCAACTCTCCCGATAGATGCTCCTGACAAGGATGGTGTTGATGAATGGGCTAAGGGTTATGTGGCTACAGCTATAAAAGAAGGTGTTATACAAGTATATGACGATGGCTCGATCCAGCCTAAGAGAGTTATTACAAGAGGCGAGATGGTAGCTATCATTGTGAGAATGCTTGGCATTGAGGTAGAGGGTGCTAAGGCGGCGTTTAAAGATGTTGACGAATCCTTGAGCAGTGCATCATATATCAGTGCCGCAGCGGAGCTTGGCTTTGTAAATGGATACGAGGATGGTTCATTCAAACCTGATAAAGGCATTACCAGAGCTGAGGCGTTTACAATCTATAACAGAGTTCTTACTTTTGTTGACGCTCTTAAAGCTGCCGGAAAATAAGCTTTGCAATTTAGCCCCGGCTATTGCGGATAAAGCATATATTTACAACATGATTACATTTCTGTAACAACGGGTGCACTTTCTGCTTAACTTTATTGACGTACATATTGTTTAATGTTACTATTAAATCATATAAGTGGATACTTATTACCAAAAAGGAGGAATAAAGATGAAATCACTTAAAAAAATCACATCATTAGCTTTGGCTTTTGCAATGATTATCACATCAATGGTTACAACATTCGGACTTGCAGCGGCTATTACCTTTGAGGATGTTACTGAAACAACGTCCTATTCTCAGGCAATTTACAATTTGGTTGAGGAAGGCATTATAAACGGTTATGACGAAGATGGTAAGAAACTTTTCAAACCGGATGCAACAATTACAAGAGCGGAATTTTCAAAAGTTCTCTCTATGGCAAAAGAAGGCGCAAATGCATACTTCGGACAGACTACTACTACATTCCCAGACATGGTTGGCTCAGAGTGGGCTATTCCTTATGTTGCCCATGCGTCAGGAGCAGGCATAGTTAAGGGTTATGAAGACGGTACATTCGGTCCTAAAAACCCTGTTACATACGCAGAGGCGGTTACCATGATTGTACGTGCTCTCGGATATGAGCCTGTTGTTGACAAGACTCTTACTCCTTGGTACGAGGGCTACATCAAAATGGCAAACCAGATTGGTGTCACAAAAGGAGCAGCAGGCCTTGCTGACAAAGGTGCTCCAAGAGGCCTTGTCGCACAGCTCTGTGACAATATGCTTGGATGCAAAAAGCTTGTTCAGACAGGTGTTGACGAGCAGGGAAATCCAAAATATGAAATTTCTGACAAAGAAATCAACATTGGCGAAGACGAAGATGAGGACGAGGGTGTAGTTACTGCAATATTTGGTAACTCCTTAAGAGGAAATGACGATACTCTTACAAAGAGTCAGATTAAGATTGAAAACGAAATTTACGCAATTTCAGAAGACCTTAAGGCAAAAGACCTTTCTGCTTATCTCGGAAAAAGAGTTAAATACACCTATACAGGTTCTTCAAAATATACTGTTACAGGATTAAAATATGCAAGCAGCGGTGCTGACCTTGTTATTACACAGGAGCAGCTCCACACTGCAGACCTTTCTGAAATCAAATATTTTGAAAATCCGGAAAAAGATGTAAAGACAAAAACTGTAAGCCTTGATTCAAATCTTTATGTGGTTTACAACGGTGTAGGTGTTCCAAAAGCAAGCATAACAGCTGCTTTTGCATCAACCTATATGAACGGCATTGAAACAGGCGACATCACACTCTCTAACAATGACAGCGACTCAGCTTATGATATCGCTTATGTAAACAACTACAAAACATATTTTGTAAATGCACCTACAAATGAAAACGGTGTTACTACAATATATGATAAATTCTCATTTGAGCCAAAGCTCGACCTTGATGAAGACGATGTTACTGTTACAAAGGTTACAACACCAGGCGGCAGTGCATCAAGTGCAAATATTTCAGGAGTACAGACAAAGAACGTAGTTTCTGTAGCGGCTCCGCTTACTCAGAACTACGGAACAAAGGTTGTTATCTCTTCAGCAACAGTATCAGGAGAGGTTACATCAATGTCCGGAGACTATGAGTATGTAGAAATCGGCGGAAAAGAATATTCTGTTTCTCCATATTTTAGAAAACTTCTTGCAACAGATGCTGCAACCTATGGTTTTGACATCAGCTCTAATGTAAAATGCTACCTTGACTTCCAGGGCAGAATTGTTTGCACAGAGGTATCTGAGTCAACAGACCCATACGGATATCTTGTAAACGTGAACCCGGGTTCAGGTCTTGATTCAAGAGTATGGCTCAAGATATTTACCGATAAAGGAAAATGGCTTGAGGTTAAACTTGCAGACAGAGTAAGAGTAGACGGGCAGACCAAAGATGCTTCTGCTGTTCCCGGAATACTTTTAACAAATGCAGCAATAATCAATACAAATAAGGGCACAGACTTTACAAAGAATGCAACCTATGCACAGGTTGTTAAATACAGAACAGGCACATCTAATGGAGAGACAGTTCTTACAGACCTTTATACAATAGCAGGCGGTTCTGAAAGCTCAATTGTGCCTTATGCTTTCTCTGCAACAGGCGGCACAAAAGCTCCATACACAAATGGTATAGATAAGCTTAAATATTCCAAGGGTGGATATACATTCTCTAATAACGCCGGAAACACACAGTTTACCCTCAGTCCTACAGCAACAATCGTGTTTGTAGTTCCCGGAGACAGAACAGCTGACGATAAATACAAAAAGAGAACCTACACAGGCTTTTCTGACGCAACATCTTATGTGGTAGAGCCTTATGAAGTGGCTTCGGGTTCAACTTCTGCAAGAGTTGTGGTACAGTATGTTGCAGATGGTGCAACAACCACAAATCTTGTAAAAGCATATACAAATGTATCAATAGTTGTTGACAAGGTAAAATCTACACATCCTGAAACCGGCTCAGATTGCCACAAAATAGTATTCAGAACATTTGGTGCAGAAAAAGATACAAATCCATATTACACACCAGACCTTACAATGATGTCAGGAATTGGCGAGGGCGATCTTGTTAAATATACTCTCGATGGAACAACCATCGAGGATATCAAGCT
>JAZUPR010000108.1:0-7025 GCA_045605285.1 Clostridia bacterium
GCTCACAGAACGACATGGCTACGATCCGACTTTATGATTTTCCGTCAGATTGGGCAAAGACTGATATTGAAAATGCGATTGAAAAAAAGCTTGTGCCCGAACATCTTCAGAAAAGATACAGAAAAAATATTACCCGTGAAAGCTTTTGTGAGCTTATATATGAGCTTCCTTTTGTGAAAAAACTCACAAAAGATAATAGCAAAATAATATATAATGATACAGATAATGAGATTGTTTTCAAACTATCTGAATTGGGTATTATAAATGGTGTTGGCGATAATTTGTTTGCACCGCATGATTATCTTACAAGAGAGCAGGCAGCCACTATACTTTGCAGAGTGTACGAGCTTATAGATAGTAATATTATGCCTGATGCAGATATGTTTTCCGACGAGGAACAAATATCTGATTGGGCAAAAGACTCAGTTTGTAAAATGAAAAAATGCGGCGTAATGAATGGCATGGGTGAGGGTAAATTTTCTCCAAAAGAGACATATACCACAGAGCAATCTATTGTTACAATTCTTAGATTGTATAATATAATTTAATGATTTCAAATTTCCGTTATATAATTTAATTCCATAAAAAGCGAGAAAAACTCATTACATTATAGAATAGTCTTGTATGACTATATAAGGTTTTGAATGGTATGTTTATTTGACTTGTTTACAAATTAATGATAAACTATCGACATGTATCGAATTATGATAATTATTGGAATTACATAAGAATTTTACATATTAAATTACACAGGAGATAACAATGAGTAAATCAATGGTAAACGACCTTACAAAAGGTGATGTTTCAAAGCAACTTCTTGTTTTTGCATTTCCTCTTTTTTTGTCAAATGCACTTCAGGCTATATATAACATAGTTGATATGATAATTGTCGGTCAGTATATTGGCGGTAGCGGAATGTCAGCAGTATCCATAGGCGGAGATATACTTCATCTGCTTACCTTTGTGGCAATGGGTTTTTCATCAGCAGGGCAGGTACTTATTGCAAAAGATGTTGGTGCAAAACGATTTGGCGATGTTAAATATACTATAGGAACAATGTTTACTTTTCTATTTATGGCATCAGTTGTTATGTCTATTGCTTGTTTTATTATTAGAGAACCAATATTAAAATGGCTTAATACACCGCCCGAGTCGTATAGATATACCCTTGACTATATGGTGACCTGTATTGTTGGCCTGGTGTTTATATACGGATATAATATTGTGAGTGCTATACTTCGCGGAATGGGAGATAGTCGCAGACCTTTTGCTTTTATAGCAATAGCTGCAGTTTTAAATCTTGTTCTTGATGTGGTTTTTGTTGTGTATCTAAAGATGGAGGTTTTTGGTGCCGCACTTGCTACTGTTATCGGTCAGGGAACAAGCTTTGTGGTATCCCTTGTTTATCTGTACAAAAATAAAGAGGGATTTTTCTTTGACTTTAAATTGTTTAGCTTTAAAATTAATAAGTGTGCACTAAATAAAATTCTGTCTCTTGGTGTACCTATGGCAATACAGTCTGCCGCAGTAAGCTTTTCAAAAATTGTCCTTATGTCGTGGATAAATATGTTTGGGGTTGTTTACTCAGCCTTGGCAGGTGTGTTCAACAAAATCAATACTATGAGTGCAGTTGTATCAAACTCTTTTACCGCTGCAGGAAGTGCAATGGTAGGACAAAATCTGGGTGCAAAAAAAGACGAGAGAATACCGCTTATTCTTAAAACTGTCGGTATGTGCGGAACTATAATATCAACTGTATTTTCTCTCGTCATTCTTGTGTTTCCAAATATAGTCTTTTCGGCGTTTACAAGTGATGCTCAGGTGCTCGCGGTAGCATCAGTACTTATTGTGCCAATTATATTAAATCTCTATGGCTCTGCCACAAGAAGTATTGGATTTTCACTTATAAATGGTTCGGGCAACACTAAGCTTAATCTTGCAGTTGCACTTATAGATGGTATGATAAGCCGTATAGGACTTGCAGCAATACTTGGGTTTGTACTCAAATTCGAGTGCTTTGGCTTCTGGATGGGCGATTCTCTTGCGGGATTTGTGCCAATTATTATAAGTATGTGCTTTTATATCTCAGGTAAGTGGAGAACAAATAAAACACATCATGAATAGGACAAATATTTTTTAATGTTAACCTTGATGTAGTTATATTAAATTATAAAAACGGACTGTAAATTTAAATTTACAGTCCGTTTTTTAATTGCCTGAAACGATATTGTTTATCCATATATCTTTTTTTAGCAACACATATCCGATTATTGATTTTAATAAATCAGTTGACTGACAAATGATATATAATGGAATAATATGAAAATTTGTTTGCCTTGATAAATAAAAGGCAACAGGCAAGGTAACCAACCACATAAATCCGCTGTCAAATAAAAATGTTATAAATGTTTTTCCACCTGAGCGTAGTGTGAAATATGTTGTGTGAAGATATGAATGAACAGGCATGAGTACACCGATTGACATTATCAGATATGTGGCTGTTTCTTTTACTATTGGCTCTGTGTTGTACATTTTTGGGAATAATGGTGCAAGTATAATTACAACAAGTCCTATAACTGCACATAAAAATGTAGAAAAGAATATAAGCTTTGTGTCAGTATCTTTTGCTTCTTTTGTTTTTCCGCTTCCAAGCAACTGACCTATTATTATTGCAACAGCACTGCCCATGGCAATAAACACAATGTTGAATACATTTGCTATGGTGTTTGCAATGTTAATTGCCGCCACAGCAGTGAGACCTCTTACAGAGTAGCATTGAACAAGTGTGGTTGAACCCAACGACCATAAAATTTCGTTCATCATAAGAGGGAAACCTTTTTTTGATATTTTTATCATAAATGATAAAGGCAGACGGAAAGTTTTATACAATCCTATTGCAAATGGGTTTTCGCCCTTGTGTTTGTGTGTCCAGTAAATTATAATTGCCACTTCTATGTATCTTGATACAACAGTTGCAATAGCTGCTCCCGCAACACCGAGACCTTTATATCCAAAATGGTCAAATATAAGTATATAGTTTAAAATAAGGTTCGTCACTACAGCAATTGTTCCTGCCTTCATAGGTACAACCGTTTCTCCTGTTTCACGGAGTGTTGACGAATAAATTTGGATAAATGTTGTTGGTATGATGCCTATAACCATAACAGACAAATATGTTTTTGCACTTTGAAGAGCTAATGCAGTATCCTCTGCCAAATCACCTTTTTGTAAAAATAAAGATATAAGCTCATCATCATATATTTTAAATATTATAATTGCCAATATCTCAATAATAGATCCGATAATTATTTTAAATCTTGTGGTGTCTCTTACTCCGTCTGGATCATTATTTCCGTGATATTGGGCTGTAAAGATTCCTGCACCTGAGCAGGCACCGAATATGCTGATAATAAACACAAACATTATCTGATTTACAATAGCTACTCCGGACATCTGAGCAGTACCTATCTGGCCGACCATTATGTTGTCAAGCATATTTACAAAGTTAGTAATACCGTTTTGAATCATTATAGGTATGGCGATTGCAAGGGTGGATTTATAAAAAGCCTTGTCTGCAATTAATCGATTTAATTTCATATAGTTTTCCTTTCAAAGTTACAAATTATAACTTATTTTACCAATAGGAAAACCCATTGTCAACAATATGTTTTTGTGTTTAAAATTGACACAAATCTATTGACAAAATACAGCTTTACTGATATAATTTATCATTATTAATATAATAAATGCAATGACTGGAAACAAGTAGACCACTTTGATGCTTAAAGAGAGCTGTCGGAAGCTGCGAGACAGTAGCTAGATTTGGTTGAATACATTCCAAGAGCAGTGCACCGAAAGGAAACAAGTAGGCTGCAACGGGAGTTCCCGTTATAGAACAAGGGTTTTTACCTGCCAAGGTCGCTATTGAGAGATAGTGATAAATTGAGGTGGTACCACGGGTTATTAAATCTCGTCCTCTGCATTATGAGGACGGGTTTTTTATTTGTCCTCAAAAATATTACAAAGGAGAATAAAAATGCCAATCACAGATATTCTGACAAAAAATGCAGATTTTTATCCCAACGACATAAGTCTTGTTGAGATTAATCCAAAACTTGAAGACCAGGCGAGGATGACCTGGAGAGAGTATTCTCTTATAGTATCCAATCCTCATATGGCCTACAGAAAAGAACTTACATGGAGTGAGTTTAATAAAAAAGCAAACAGATTTGCAAACCTTCTTCTTACAAGAGGTATTAAAAAAGGCGATAAGGTAGCTATTCTTATGATGAACTGTATAGAGTGGCTTCCTGTGTATTTTGGTATATTGAAAACAGGAGCACTTGTTGTTCCTCTTAACTACAGATATGAGTCTGACGAAATAAAATATTGCCTCAATCTTGCCGATGTGGATGCCATAGCTTTTGGACCTGAATTTATAGGTCGTATAGAGGCTATATGCAATCGTGTTCCAAAGGTTAAAATGTGGTTTTATATAGGAGAGGATTGCCCGTCTTTTGCAGAGAGCTATGAAACACTTACATCATATTGCTCTTCAAAATCTCCCGATATAAAATTAACAGACGATGATTACGGTGCAATATATTTTTCATCAGGTACAACAGGATTTCCAAAAGCTATTTTACATAAGCATAGAAGCCTCATGCATGCAGCAGCTACAGAACAAAATCATCATAGCCAGACTAAAGATGATGTATTCCTTTGTATTCCGCCCCTGTATCACACAGGTGCAAAGATGCATTGGTTTGGAAGCTTTCTCGTTGGCGGAAAGGCGGTTATTCTCAGAGGTATTAAACCCGAGTGGATTCTTAAAGCAGTTTCTGAAGAAAAATGCTCTATCGTGTGGCTTCTCGTACCGTGGGCGCAGGATATTCTCGATGCCATCGACCGTGGCGAAATAAATCTTGAAGATTACGAACTTTCACAATGGAGACTTATGCATATTGGTGCACAGCCCGTACCGCCAAGTCTTATCAGAAGATGGAAAAAAGTTTTCCCAAATCACGATTACGATACAAACTATGGTCTTTCAGAGTCTATTGGACCTGGATGTGTGCATCTTGGTGTTGGAAATGAGCATAAAGTCGGTGCTATTGGCAAAGCAGGTTTTGGCTGGGAAGTAAGAATTGTCGATGAACATAGAAACACTTTGCCTCAGGGAGAAATAGGCGAACTTGCTGTCAAAGGACCTGGTGTTATGACAGAATATTATAAGGATGAAAAAGCCACAAATGATGTTCTTTCTGACGGATGGCTTTTCACAGGGGATATGGCTCAGGAGGATGAAGACGGATTTATATATCTTGTTGACAGAAAGAAAGATGTCATCATTTCCGGCGGTGAAAACCTTTATCCTGTTCAGATTGAAGACTTTCTTAGAAAAAATGATAAAATCAGCGATGTTGCGGTTATCGGACTTCCTGACAGCAGACTGGGTGAAATAGCTGCGGCTGTTGTACAGGTTAAAGAGGGAATGACTCTTTCTGAAGAAGAAATTGTTGATTTCTGTCTTGATCTTCCAAGATATAAGAGACCGCATAAATTTATTTTTGCTGATGTCCCAAGAAATCCAACAGGTAAAATTGAAAAACCAAAGCTTAGAAAAATCTATTGCGGAGACAGCGTTGTGGCTCAGCAAAATGAGATAGGTAAGGAGGATAAATAATGAAAAAGCTCTTATTGGGCAACGCAGCAGTTGCCAGAGGTGCTTATGAAGCGGGAGTGACAGTAGTGTCATCATATCCTGGGACTCCAAGCACCGAAATAACAGAAGAAATTGTAAAATATGATGAAATATATGCGGAGTGGGCACCTAATGAAAAAGTTGCCTGCGAAGTAGCTATCGGTGCATCCATAGGCGGTGCACGAGCAATGTCCTGTATGAAACACGTTGGTCTTAATGTAATGGCAGACCCTGTGTTCACAGTAAGCTATACAGGAGTAAACGGCGGACTTGTTCTTTGTGTTGCCGATGACCCCGGTATGCACTCATCACAGAATGAGCAGGATTCCCGTCATTATGCCGAGGCGTCCAAGATTTTAATGCTCGAGCCATCTGACTCACAGGAATGTAAGGATTTTACAAAGTCAGCTTTTGAGCTTTCAGAAAAATATGACACACCTGTATTTTTGAGATTGTCTACAAGGGTTTCACACTCACAGAGCCTTGTTGACCTTTGTGACAGAGAGCAGGTAGAACTTAAGGATTATGAAAAAAATATTCCAAAATATGTTATGATGCCTGCAATGGCTATGAAGCGTCACTATGTTGTAGAAGACAGAATTTCAGCTCTTAAGCAATTTTCTGAAAACTGCGAGTTTAATAAAGCAGAAATGAATAATTCAAAAATTGGTGTTATTGCATCAGGCATTACATATATGTATGCAAAAGAGGCTCTTGGCGATAAGGTAAACTATCTTAAACTCGGTATGGTTTATCCGCTTCCTGAAAAGCTTATCTTAGACTTTGCACAAAATTGCGATGTTGTATATGTAATCGAAGAGCTTGACCCTGTTATAGAAAATCATTGCAAAGCACTTGGTGTAAATGTGATAGGCAAAGAAAAATTTTCTCTTATCGGCGAATATACTCCGAATATGATTAGAAAAGCAGTCCTTGACATAGACGCACCAAAGAATGTTGAACTCCCTGAAACCATTCCTGTAAGACCTCCTGTAATGTGTGCAGGTTGTCCACATAGAGGTACTTTCTATGTTCTTAAAAAACTTGGTCTTGTTGTTTCAGGAGATATCGGTTGCTATACTCTCGGGGCAGTTGCTCCGCTTGCATCTGTAGACTCAACTATCTGTATGGGAGCATCTGTAAGTGCGGCTCACGGAATGGCAAAGGCAAGAGGAAAAGAATTTAATAAAAAACTTGTTTCTGTTATCGGCGATTCTACATTTATGCACTCAGGTATAACAGGTCTTGTTGATATTGTTTATAATAAAGGTGCAAATACAGTTGTTATTCTCGATAACTCCATCACAGGTATGACAGGTCA
>JAZUPR010000109.1:0-5699 GCA_045605285.1 Clostridia bacterium
TGTTGACGAAGTGCTTGTGTCTGTAATGCGCGCTCCGCACACATACACAGGAGAAGATGTTGTTGAAATCAACTGCCATGGCGGTTTTGTCAGTACAAGAAAAATTCTCTCTCTTGTTCTTGCTGCAGGAGCGGTTCAGGCAGGGCCAGGGGAGTTTACCAAAAGAGCTTTTCTAAACGGAAGAATAGATCTTTCTCAGGCTGAGTCTGTAATAGACATTATAAATTCAAAGACCAATCTTGACCATAATATCGCTGTAAACCAGCTTGGCGGAAAGCTTTCAGATGAAATAAATGCTTTAAGAGAAAAGCTTTTGTCTCTTCTTTCGCACATTCAGGTGCTTATAGACTATCCTGACGAGGACTTGGAGCCTATGAGCGAAGAGGAATTTCAAGGTGTTTTAACTGATGTGCTGTCTGAAACAGAAAATCTTCTTGCAACTTCAGATTGCGGAAAAATTGCACGAAACGGAATTTCCACAGCCATTGTGGGAAAACCCAATGTCGGAAAATCGAGCCTTTTAAACCTTTTGTCAGGGGAAGAAAGGGCGATAGTTACAGACATTGAGGGCACAACCCGCGATGCTATAGAAGAAACCATCAATCTTTCTGATGTTGTCCTAAAGATTGCCGACACAGCAGGCATCAGAGATACAGAAGACGTTATAGAAAATATCGGTGTAAGCAAGTCGAAAAAATATCTTGAAGATGCCGACCTTGTACTCTTTGTTCTCGACGGAAAAAGACCGATCGACGAAAACGACAGATATATTATGGAAAACATAAAGGACAAAAATGCAATTGCCATTATAAACAAAACCGAGGACGGATGTGTGATTGATGCGGAAGAAATAAAGAAATTCTGCCCGAGAACAATTATGTTTTCTGTTCACAAAAATCTTGGCACAAAAGAGCTTACAGACACTATCACAGAGCTTTTTGATATGGGAAAAATCAAAAACAACCAAGGCTCTGTAATTGCCAATGCAAGACACAAGGATGCTCTTTTAAAAGCAAACAGAAATCTTAATTCAGCCATAGATGCTCTTTCCTCGGGCGTCCCTCAGGACATGGTGTCTGTGGACATTGAGTCTGCTATTTCTGACCTTGGAGAGATAGTAGGACTCACAGTAGGAGAAGAAGTTGTAGACAAGATTTTTCACAATTTCTGTATCGGTAAGTAAAGGAGGGTTATTTTATGACAGAATATTTTGCAGGAGATTATGATGTCGCTGTAATTGGCGGCGGACACGCGGGATGCGAGGCGGCTTTGTCCTCGGCAAGACTTGGCATGAAAACCATTATGTTTGTTATAAACCTTGATTCTATTGCCAATCTTTTTTGCAATCCCTGTATAGGCGGCACTGCAAAAGGCCACCTTGTACGAGAGATAGATGCTCTCGGCGGTGAAATGGGAAAGGTTGCTGACAAGACCTTTATACAGTCCAGAACTCTTAACAAAGGCAAAGGCCCTGCGGTATATTCACTCAGAGTTCAGTCTGACAGAAAAAAATATCAGTCTGTGATGAAACACACCCTTGAAACACAGGAAAATCTTGATGTAAAACAGGCAGAGGTTGTAGATATAGGCTTTGACGAAGGAAGAAATGTCACATCTGTTCTTACACATCTTGGTGCAAGGTACAATGTAAAGGCGGCAATTATCGCCACAGGCACATTTTTAAAAGGAAGAGTAATCGTGGGAGATTTCTGCTACGATTCAGGCCCTGACGGAATTTTTCCGTCAAACGAGCTTTCAAAGTGCCTTATAGACAACGGAATACCTCTTATGAGATTTAAGACAGGAACCCCTGCCAGAATTAACAAAAGAAGTGTTGATTTTTCCAAAATGGAGGTTCAACCCGGTGATGACGAAATCACACCTTTTTCCTTTGAGACAGAGGATGTGGGCAAAAATCAGGTTGTGTGCCACCTCACCTATACAAACCCCGAAACCCATAAAATTATTTTAGACAACATCGACAGGTCGCCCATATACACAGGTCTTATAGAGGGAGTCGGACCTAGATACTGCCCGTCTATCGAGACCAAGATAATGAGATTTAAAGACAAGGAAAGACATCAGCTCTTCATTGAGCCAATGGGAATTGACACAGAGGAGATGTATGTTCAGGGCTTTTCCACCAGTATGCCCGAAGATGTTCAGCTTAAAATGCTTCATTCTGTGGCAGGTCTTGAAAATGCCGAAATGATGCGAACCGCCTATGCCATTGAGTACGATTGCTGTGATGCAAGAATGCTTTATCCCACACTTGAGTTTAAAGAATATGGTGGACTCTATGGTGCGGGTCAGTTTAACGGAAGCTCTGGCTATGAAGAGGCGGCAGCCCAAGGACTTGTGGCAGGTATAAATGCGGCACTTAAAATCCTTGGCAAAGAGCCTTTTGTTATGGACAGGAGTGAATCATACATCGGCACTCTTATAGATGACCTTACCATAAAGGGAACAGAAGAGCCTTACCGTATGATGACTTCAAGGAGCGAATACAGACTGCTTCTCCGTCAGGACAATGCCGACCTTCGACTCACCGAAAAAGGGCACAACATTGGTCTGATATCAGATGAAAGATATGCAAAATTTCTTGAGAAGAAAAAGAAAATAGAAGATGAGATAGAGCGTGTGGAGCACAAAAACATAGGCACTTCCAAAGAGGCTCTTGAGTTTTTAGAAAATCACAACTCCACTCCTATAAAATCAGGAATAAAGCTTGGCGAGCTTGTAAGACGCCCTGAGCTTGACTACAATATGCTTTCCGAGATAGACAAGGACAGACCCACTCTTACTAAAGATATTGCAGAGGAAGTAAATATAGAAATCAAATATCAGGGATATATCAAAAAGCAGATAGAACAGGTAGAAAAATTTAAAAAGCTTGAATCGCGTAAAATCCCCGATAATATTGACTATGAAAAAATATCAGGCTTAAGACTTGAGGCAAGACAGAAGCTCCTAGAAATAAAGCCCGAGTCACTTGGCGCGGCATCAAGAATCTCAGGCGTTTCCCCTGCAGACCTTAATATGCTTTTGATATATTTGCAAAATAACAGATAGGAGATATATATGATTATTTCAGATATTCTTTCGAAAAACAGCATAGACGAAAAGAAGTGTCAGGATTTTCAAAAATACTATGAACTTCTTATCGACTGGAACAATAAAATAAACCTTACTGCCATCACGGAAGAAAGCGATGTTGCCTACAAGCACTTTTTAGACAGTATTTCTGTGTTTAAAAGCGGTGTTATAAACGAGGGCGACAAGATTATAGATATAGGCACAGGAGCAGGTTTCCCCGGTATACCTATGAAGATTTATGATGAGAGCCTTTCTGTAACACTTCTTGATTCTCTCAATAAAAGAATAACATTTTTAAACGAGGTCATAAATGCATTATATCTTAAAAATATATCATGTGTTCATGGTAGGGCAGAGGATTTTGGAAGAGACAAGGATTTCAGAGAAAAATATGATGTCTGTGTGAGCAGAGCAGTTGCAAACCTTGCAACACTTTCAGAGCTGTGTCTTCCTTTTGTAAAGGTGGGCGGATATTTCGTGGCTATGAAAGGACCAAAGGCTGAAGAAGAAATTGAAATGGGCAAAAAAGCAATAAAGCTCCTTGGCGGAGAGATTGCAGATGTTATAAGCTATCCTATAGAGGGCACAGACCTTGAGCACAATATGGTTCTTGTAAAAAAGATATCGCAAATAAGCGAAAAATATCCGAGAAAAGCACCTAAACCGTCAAAAGAACCCCTCGTATAGTTGGTTTTTGGTAGATTTATGTAAAATTACCGCGATGGAAATAAATTCACTTTTATATATATGTATGTTAAGATAAAATCAAGCAAAAGATTTTAAAAAATACATAAGAGGTGATTTTATGGAAATACTTACGGCTTTTCGCAAAAAGGAGAATAATAACTCGTTTGTGCCAAAGAAAGGCAATATCGGTACAAATGCGGTTGTTCATCTTCCCATCAATGCTATTAAACCAAATCCAAATCAACCGAGACGATACTTTTCTTCAGACAATTTAAAAGAACTCGCTGACTCAGTAAGAATATACGGGGTTATTCAGCCAATAACCGTCCGTCGTCTTGGAGGAAGTCTTTACGAGCTTGTATCGGGAGAAAGGAGACTTCGTGCGGCTATTATTGCAGGATTGTCAAGAATTCCTGCCATAGTGGTTGGATATTCTGACACCGACAGTGCTCTTGTGGCTCTTATAGAAAACATTCAGCGTTGCGACTTAAGTTTCCTAGAAGAGGCAGAGGGGTACTACAAGTTACTTCACGACTTTGGCTACACTCAGGAGCAACTTGCCATAAAGCTTGGCAAAAACCAATCGACTATTGCCAACAAGGTAAGGCTTCTTCGCCTTTCCAATGTTGTCAGAGGGGTGATTATGGAGCACAATCTCACAGAGAGACATGCCAGAGCACTCCTTAGAATAAGCGACGAAAAAACTCAACTCAAAGTTCTTGACATAATAATAGAAAAGACTCTTAATGTAAAGCAGACAGACGACCTTGTAGATAAAATAAATGCAGAAGAAAAGCCCTTTGTGTCGAGAAACAGAAGAAAAAGTGCAGACGACATAAGGATTTTTACCAACACGGTAAAAAAGGCGGCTGCAATTATAAGCGAGACAGGTAAAAAATGCACCACATCACTAAAAGAGTTTGACGACAGATATGAATATAATCTTAAGGTTTACAAATAATGTTCCACGTGGAACAAAATTAATAAGAATTTGAATTTTTTTCAAATTCTTATTTTTTTTGAAAAAAATGTTCCATGTGGAACATTTTTGTGGTATAATATGTTTAAATAATGCAAAAACATAAATTTTATATAAACAAGAGGTGATTTTATGGGCAAGTGCATTGCCATTGCAAACCAGAAAGGCGGCGTGGGCAAAACCACCACTTCCATAAATTTAAGTTCATGTCTTGCGGCTCTCGGAAAGAAGGTCCTTCTTGTAGACACAGACCCTCAGGGGAATGCAACAAGCGGAGTAGGCCTCCTGAGAGAAGAGCTTGAAAAATCTGTATATGATGTTATAATAAATGATACACCTATAGACGAGGTTATAGTTAAGACGGATTATGACAGACTTTTTGTGTGTCCGTCAAGCATTGACCTTGCAGGTGCAGAAATAGAGCTTGTATCGGGACAAAAGAGGGAGTACCGCCTTAAAGAGGCTATAAACTCTGTAAAGGACAAATATGATTTTGTGATTATAGATTGTCCGCCGTCATTAGGGCTCATTACTCTTAACTCTTTTGTGGCGGCAGACAGTATAATTATACCCATTCAATGCGAATATTACGCTTTGGAGGGGCTTTCCCAACTTACAAATACAATAAGAAAAATAAAAGCTCAGCTTAATCCTTCGCTGGAGCTTGAGGGCGTTGTGCTTACAATGTATGATACCCGCACAAACCTTTCTGTTCTTGTGGCAGATGAAGTGAAAAAATTCTATGAGTCAAAGCTTTACAAATCTGTAATTCCGCGAAATGTAAGGCTCAGCGAGGCCCCAAGCTACGGACAACCTATAAATGTGTATGACAAAACCTCCAAAGGCTGCGAGAGCTATATGTCTCTTGCAAGAGAGGTTATAAAAGCAAATAAATAAAAGAAAAGAGGCTATAATTTATGGCAAAAAAAGGATTGGG
>JAZUPR010000110.1:0-8095 GCA_045605285.1 Clostridia bacterium
TAACAAAAGAAGATATTGTAAATGCTTTTTCATCTGTTAATCTTGATACAGTATATTTTCTTAAAGGGGAGGAGGCATAATTATGGAATATACAAAGATATATAATAAAGACATTGACGAAACAGTTTATGCCGGAGTACACTCTACAGGCCTTGGAGTATTTGTAATTCCCAAAAAAGGTTTTTCAAAAAAATATGCTGTAATAGGTACAAAGTTTGGTTCTATAAATAACACCTTTGTGCCTCTTGGTGAAAAAGATGTCCTCACCGTGCCTGATGGTGTGGCACATTTTCTTGAACATAAGATGTTTGAACAAAGCGACGGTACAAATGCTTTTGATAAATTTTCTGTGTACGGAGCAAATGCAAATGCCTATACTTCATTTACATGTACTTGCTATTTGTTCTCATGTACAGACAATTTTTATGAGAGCTTTGAGCACCTTTTGTCCTATGTGCAGGATCCGTATTTTACAAAAGAAAATGTGGAGAAGGAGCAGGGAATAATAGGACAGGAAATAAAGATGTATGATGACGAAGGCTCCTGGCAGGTGTCCTTTAACCTTTTAAAGGCTCTTTATCACAATAACCCAGTAAGAATAGATATTGCAGGTACTGTGGAGAGCATATCCAAAATCGACAAAGATGTTCTTTATAAGTGCTATAATACCTACTACAATCCCGCAAATATGGTAGTTACTGTATGCGGAGATGTGGAGCCTGATAAAATTTTTGAATATATTGAAAAAAATATTGATAAGGATAGACCTCACGGAGATGTTGTTTCAGTATATCCTGATGAACCTTTTAGCGTAAACAAAAAGTATATTGAAGCTGAATCGGGAGTTGCCATTCCTTTGTTTTCCATTGGTTTTAAGGATAATTATCTTAAATCAGGCGATGAACTTTTAAAGAGAGAAATTGCGGTGCATCTTATATGTAAGCTTCTTGCAGGTAAGAGCAGTTCTCTATATACTTCCATGTATGAAACTGGTCTTATAAATGACGAGTTCGGCACAGATATTATGATTGAACCATCCTTTGCCTGTGTGTCATTTTGCGGAGAAAGCACAAATCCAAAAGATGTCTGCAAAATGCTGATGAATGAAATAGAAAAAGTAAGACAGTCAGGCTTTGATGAAAATGATTTTACAAGAATTAAGAAAGCCTATATCGGAAGCTTCCTGCGAAGTTTTAATGATGTTGAGGAAATCGCATCAATGGTTGAGAGAAATATGCTCAACGAAGTCAACATATTTAATTTTCCTTCAGTTCTTGAAACTGTTGATATGAAATACATCACAGAAGTTTTTGATGAAGTATTCACTGAGGAAACAATGGCTATGAGCGTTGTTGTACCAAATGATAAATAATCTTTCAAAAGGAAGAAAGAAATATGAAATCATATATAGAATTTCCATACTTGGATTTAAAATTTTTTATAAACAGAGTTGCTTTTCATATTGGTGAAAAACCTGTATACTGGTATGGGCTTATTATAGCTTTGGGACTTGTTGTTGCTGCGATCACAGCAATATACCTTGGCAAAAAAAATCAGGTGTCATCAGATACAATTTTAGATATTGTTTTGTGGGGAATACCCTCTGCAATATTCTTTGCCAGAGCATATTATGTAATTTTCAATTTCGAATTATATAGTCTTAATCCCTTGGATATTTTTAAAATATGGAATGGCGGTATAGCTATATATGGAGCTATTATAGGGGCAATTATATCAACTGTTATATATTGCAGGATTAAAAAAATAAACACTCTTAAGGTGATGGATGTCGGCTCAATTGGTCTTGTGATAGGCCAGATTATCGGCAGATGGGGAAATTTTTTTAATCAGGAGGCATTCGGCATAAATACTACTTTACCTTGGGCAATGTCAGGCTCTGAAATAGTCAGAAAACTTACCTCTATGAAAAACGCGGGATTAAATGTAGACCCGTCTATGCCTGTTCATCCTACATTTTTGTATGAATCCTTGTGGAATGTTCTGGTTCTGGGAATTCTTCTTGTTGTTTTTTTAAAATTCAGAAAATACGACGGTAAGGTTTTTTGGACATATATTTTAAGCTATGGTCTTGGAAGACTCTGGATAGAGGGACTTCGTACAGATAGCCTCTATATAGGGGCTTTTCGTATATCTCAGTTGGTTGCTGTATTTTGTATAATATTTGGACTCATAATGCTTATATATAATAATATTCGCGTAAAAAATTTAATAAGCTCTTGAATTCAATTTCTTTTTGGAGTAAAATAATATATATTTCATTATATTGAGAGGTGAAAAACAGATGGACATATGTGATAAGCGATGCAATAATACAACTAAAGAATGTGCAGACGACACACATGGGCGAAGTCTGTTTTTGCCTGTGGTATGCATAAAATAATTTTTGTGCATATATTGCGGTTCGCACTTTCTCTATAAGGGAGGAACTGTAATGAATAATGAAGAAATAATAAAAATAGAAGAGGCAATAGAGCTTCTTCGTACAAAACAATTTGTCGGTCTTAAGGAAAAACTGGCATCAATGAACCCTGCAGATATTGCACTGTTGTTTGAGGAACTTAGCGTATCAGAGCTTATTGGTGTCTATAGACTGCTTCCAAAAGACCTTGCATCAGATACTTTTATCGAGATGGATTCAGACCATCAAGAGACTCTTATTCACTCTTTTTCTGATTCAGAGCTTCAGGAGGTTTTGAGTGAACTTTATCTTGACGATACTGTGGATATTATCGAAGAGATGCCTGCCAATGTAGTAAAGAGAATACTCCGTTCTTCAGACAGCGATACAAGAAAAATGATAAATGAGATATTAAAGTATCCTGAAGATAGTGCAGGAAGTATTATGACAATTGAATATGTCAGTCTTAAAAAGAATATGACAGTTAGAGATGCCCTTACCAGAATAAGAAAAGTAGGGGTGGATAAAGAGACTATATATACCTGTTATGTAACAGATGCAAAGAACAGACTTATAGGTCTCGTTACTGCAAAAACACTTCTTTTGTCTGATGAAAATGAGACTATTGAAAATATAATGGAAAAAAATGTTATATATGTCAATACTCTCGTGGATAAAGAAGAAGTTGCACGATATTTTGATAAATATCATTTTATGGCAATACCTGTTACAGATGAGGAAGACAGGCTCGTGGGTATAGTTACATTTGACGATGCTATTGAAGTCATCACAGATGAGGCTACAGAAGATATCGAGATGATGGCAGGTATTACCCCCGGTGAAAAACCATATCTTAAAACAGGCGTTTTTGAAATATGGAAAAATCGAATTCCGTGGCTTTTGATATTGATGATATCGTCAGCATTTACCTGCAGTATTATCAGTTCGTTTGAGCATGCGCTTTCTGTGTGTGTTATCCTTACTGCATATATCCCTATGCTTATGGGAACTGGCGGTAATTCAGGCGGACAGTCTTCTGTTACCATTATCCGTTCTCTGTCACTAAATGATATATCAATAGGCGATATATGGAAAATTTTATGGAAAGAGATAAGGGTTGCATTTTTTTGCGGAATAACTCTTGCAGTTGCAAACTTCATAAAGATGATGATATTTGACAGAGGCGATATATATGCATCCTTGTCAGAAAGCTCTTCCATTATTGCTTCAATGGGAATAAATGAATCTGTAGCCCTTGTTGCTTTTGTAGTATGTGCAACAATGGTTCTCACAGTTGTGATTGCCAAAATAGTAGGATGCAGTTTGCCTATTATAGCAAAGAGAATAGGTTTTGACCCTGCAGTAATGGCTAGTCCATTTGTAACAACTATTGTGGATGCTATATCACTTATTGTGTATTTTAAGATTGCAACCTTGGTACTTGGAATATAAAATTTATATATAAAAAATAGACAAAGTAAATTTACTTTGTCTATTTTTGTGTTTTTAATTAAAGTTCAATTGTACCGTCAAATACTTTTACTGCATTTCCAGTAAGATATACTGTTCCGTCATCTGTATAGCATACAGATATTTCACCTTTTGGAAGTTTGATTCTTATTTCTTCGTTTTTCTTGCAGTATCCGTTTTCAACTGCAGATACAACTACTGCACAGGCACCGGTTCCGCATTCCATTGTTTCTCCGCTTCCTCTTTCCCAGGCTCTCATCATAATGGTGTTTCCATCTATGATTTTTGCAAATTCGGTATTTACTCTTTCAGGGAAGAGTTTGTCGTTTTCAAACTTAGGACCAATTGACCCCACATCAAGTTTTTCTACATTCTCTGTAAATACTACACAGTGAGGATTTCCAAGAGATACACAGTTGATAGAATACTCACCGTCTGCCACCTCTACCTTTTGGTTAAGAACTTTATCACCAGGAAGATTTACAGGAATTAATTTAGGGTCAAGCACAGCCTTTCCCATGTTTACTCTTATCATATCAGCTTTTCCGTTTTTCTTTGTGAGTTCAAGCTCTTTTATACCACTCATTGTTTCAATTGTCATTTTAAGCTTATCTACTATTTTGTTGTCGTAGAGATATTTGCCTACACATCTTATTGAGTTTCCGCACATTCTGCCTTCTGTACCGTCTAAATTGAACATTCTCATTTTAGCATCGGCCACGTCAGATTTGTCTATCAATACTACACCCTCTGCGCCAATACCAAAATTTCTGTCAGAAAGGCTAACACTTAAACCTTCCGGATTGTCAATTCTCTGATTGGTTGTGTCAAAATATATGTAGTCATTTCCGCAAGACTGCATTTTTGTAAAGTTAAGTTTCATTTTCTCTTTTCTCATGTCATTTATGTTGACAAGTTCAAGAGAGTTTACAGAATATTTACTTCTCATGCTGTCTGCAAGTGCATTTGCAGTATCGAGCGATGTAAGACAGGGGATATTTCTTTCAACAGTTTTTCTGCGGATTTTAACACTATCTCTTGTAGGAATTCTGCCTTTGGAAGAGGTAGATATAACATAGTTGATTTTTCCGCTTTCCATAAGTGTGAGTGGGTTGTAGTCGCTCTCGCTGATTTTTGGTACAAGCTCACAGTCAAGTCCGTATTTCTGAAGAACCTTTGCGGTTCCTGCTGTTGCGTAGAGAGTGAATCCCATATCGCTGAATTTCTTTGCTATCTCGCCGATTTCTCCCTTGTCAGGATTTTTTACTGTTATAAAGATTCCGCCATTGTGACGCATCTTATATCCTGCACTCAATAATCCTTTGTAAAGAGCTTCTTCAAGTGTGTTTGCAATACCAAGGACTTCTCCTGTGGATTTCATTTCAGGACCAAGCTGGCTGTCAACATTTATAAGCTTTTCAAATGAGAAAACAGGAACCTTAACTGCAACATAAGGAGAATTCTTTGCAAGGCCTGTTCCGTATCCCATGTTTTCGAGTTTTTCTCCAAGCATTGCTCTTGTGGCAAGGTCAACCATTGGTATTCCCGTTACCTTGCTTATATATGGAATAGTTCTTGAAGAACGTGGGTTTACCTCTATTACATAGAGCTCGCCTTCGTATATAAGATACTGAATGTTGATAAGTCCGATAGTGTTTAAAGATAATGCCAGATTTTTGGTGTGGTCAATTATTCTCTCGGTCATTTCATCAGTAAGATTCCAAGCAGGATATACTGCAATTGAGTCTCCTGAGTGAACACCGGCACGTTCTATATGCTCCATTATACCGGGGATAAGAATATCTTCTCCGTCGCATATGGCATCAACCTCAATTTCTGTACCCATGAGGTATTTGTCTATAAGTACAGGGTTTTCTATGTGTGTTGCAAGGATGATGTCCATGTATTCAATAATATCCTGGTCATTAAAGGCTATTATCATATTCTGTCCGCCCAGTACATAGGAAGGACGCATAAGCACAGGATAGCCAACCTTGTTTGCAGATTCAAGGGCTTCTTCTGTAGTCATTACAGTTATTCCCTTAGGTCTTTTTATATTATGCTTTTCAAGTACAGCATCAAATTTTTCTCTGTCCTCTGCAGCGTCAATGCTTTCTGCTGAAGTACCAAGAATTTTTATTCCGCAAGAATCAAGGTAGTTAGTCAATTTTATGGCTGTCTGACCGCCAAATGCCACAACAACTCCGTAGGGTTTTTCTGTTGCTATGATGTTTGATACATCCTCATTTGTAAGAGGTTCAAAGTAGAGTCTGTCTGCTGTGTCAAAGTCTGTTGATACGGTTTCGGGATTGTTGTTTACAATAACAACGTCAAAACCTGCTTGTTTAAGAGACCATACACAGTGAACTGATGCATAGTCAAATTCAACACCCTGACCTATTCTTATAGGACCTGAACCAAATACAATTACGGTTTTTCTGTCAGAATCGAGTTTTGATAAAAATTCTTCGGCCTCGTTTTCGCTGTCATAGGTGGAGTAGAAATAAGGTGTACGAGCGTTAAACTCAGCAGCACATGTATCTACCATTTTAAAGACAGCTTTTTTCGGGTTTGTTATTTTCTGTTTGCTGATTCTTTCAATAACTGCATCGGGGTATCCGTTATCCTTTGCTATGGCATACAATTCATCAGAAAGAGTCTCGCTCTGGAGTCTCTTTTCAAGATTTACAAGGTTTAAAAGCTTGTAGAGGAACCATTCGTCAATCATAGTTACTGAATGAATGTGGTCTACAGTTATTCCTCTCTTTAATGCTTCAAATATAACAAACAATCTGTTGTCGTCACATACGTGTAATAAATCTTTTATTTCATCATCGCTTTTGTCTTTAAATATTGGATTGTTCAAAGTATCAAGCTTTATTTCAGCACCTCTTACAGCTTTCATAATAGCCTGCTCAAAGCTTGTGCCTATGCTCATAACCTCGCCTGTAGCTTTCATCTGTGTGCCAAGGTTTTTGTTTGCATATACAAATTTGTCAAATGGCCATTTAGGGAATTTAACAACCACATAATCAATGCTTGGCTCAAAAGCTGCATATGTAATGCCTGTTATATCATTTTTGATTTCATCGAGAGTATATCCTATTGCAATCTTTGTTGCAACTTTAGCAATAGGATATCCTGTTGCCTTTGATGCTAAGGCAGATGAACGGGATACTCGTGGATTAACCTCAATTACCGCGTATTCCATAGACTCTGGATTGAGTGCAAACTGACAGTTGCATCCGCCTTCTACTTTAAGGGCAGACACAATGTTTAAAGCTGCGTTTCTCAGCATGCTGTATTCTTCGTTTGCTAGAGTAACTGCAGGGGCAATAACGATAGAGTCTCCTGTGTGAACTCCGACAGGGTCAAAGTTTTCCATAGAGCATACTGTTATAACATTGCCCTTTGAGTCTCTTATAACTTCAAATTCTATTTCTTTCCAACCGGAAATACATTTTTCTACCAGTACCTGATGAATAGGTGAGAGATACAGTCCGTTTTCAGCTATTTCCAATAATTCTGCTTCGTTGCTTACTATACCGCCGCCTGTTCCGCCAAGGGTAAATGCAGGACGGATAATGAGAGGGTAGCCGTTTTCAGCAGCAAATTCCACAGCTGCCTCAACTGTGTTTACAACAGTTGATGGAATTACAGGCTGATTGATAGACTCCATAGTGTCTTTAAACATCTGTCTGTCTTCGGCTTTGTCTATAGTTTCGGGATTTGCTCCAAGAAGAGTTACGTTGTGCTTTTCAAGAAATCCCTCTTTTGCAAGCTGCATAGAGAGGGTAAGACCTGTTTGTCCGCCGAGGGTAGAGAGAAGACTGTCCGGTTTTTCTTTTTCAATAATTCTCTTTATTGTGTCAAGGTTAAGTGGCTCAATATATATTTCGTCAGCCATTGCGTTGTCTGTCATAATTGTAGCTGGGTTTGAGTTTACAAGTACAACATCAAGACCTGCTTCTTTGAGAGCACGACAAGCCTGTGTTCCTGCATAGTCAAATTCAGCAGCCTGACCTATAACTATAGGACCTGAGCCTATTACCATTACTTTTTTGAGATTTTTGTTAAGTGGCATGTTATCTTCCTCCTTCCATCATTTCAAATAAACTGTCAATCAGAAAATCTGTATCGTGCGGTCCGCCCGCAAACATTGGTTGGAACTGAATTGAAACCGCTTTGATATCGCTGTAAATGATT
>JAZUPR010000111.1:0-1910 GCA_045605285.1 Clostridia bacterium
TATTTACTTTTTGTCCATGATTTTCTTTTGAAATTACAAACGCTCCGGGGCTTGTGTGGGTAAGACTTTCAGGTGCATAGCTTGGTGCTTTGGTATATACTTCCCAGGTCAGATTAATATTGTTTTTTTCAAACAAATCTATGTCGAAATTATATAAATACAGCTCATTATTCTTGTTTAAAATATTTAAAGTGATAACTTTATTATAATTAGTACTATATAAATTATCTCTTACATATTTTGCATCGCATTTTATTACAACATCTGTCAACATGCCATTTGTTTCAGATTTTACTATTTTTACATCTGTCAAGGTTTTTGAAGGAAAAGGGGATGATAAGTCATTTTTTATATCTTCTATAAATTCCCTGTCCGAAAGTGCCTGACCAATATATTTTTCTTTCGAAACATTATTGTTTAATATATTATTAATAAATGTTTCGATATTTTGAGAAGATGTATTTGCAATCTGCATTGATTTTAAGATAATCTTTGCACATTCTGCTCTTGTTGCATTATTATATGGTCTGAATGTGTTATCAGGATATCCGTCCAAAATATTATTAGCATATACTTTTTTGATGTTGGAAATGTATTTATAGTCTGATTTTAAGTCTTTAAAATATATATCAGAAGATTTTTCAGGTATAGAACCAAGTCTTGATATCATTATAGATATTTCTTCACGTGTAACATTTTTATCCGGCATAAATTTGCCGTTTCCAACACCTGTTATTATGCCTGATTCATAAGCCGCGGATATATACGGAGCGAAGATGTGGTCAGATTTAACATCTGTAAAGTGGGATTTTGGATTTGACATATCTGCATTTAAAAATGCCCTTGAAATAAATGCAGACAATTCGCCTCTGGTTATATATTTGTCAGGATTTGCTTTGTTTTCTGTGCCTCTTAGAATCGAAAGATTTTTAAGCGTTTCTATTGACTCCTCTGCCCAGTGTTCATTTATATCATTAAAATAAATGTTACTTGCACCGGCTGTTGTATGCAAAAACAACAAAGTGATAATAACAAACAGTATTTTTTTCATTTTTACTCCTCATTTGTATTTACTTGTGGGGATATATTAAATTATACAACATTACAACAAAAAGATATATAAAAACTATTTTCCTGTCCAGTAAAAATATGTCTAAAATTATTTTGACAAAAGAAAACAAATATGCTATAATATACACAATTTGAATTATTCTAGGAGGTTTTACATATGGATAAGCAAAAAGTAATTTCAAAAATCAAAGAAGTTGGTGTTGTTGCTGTTGTAAGAGCAGAAAGTGCTGAACAGGCAATAAAGATTACAGATGCTTGTATTAAAGGTGGAGTACCGGCTATAGAGCTTACATTTACTGTACCTGGTGCAAACAGAGTTATAGAAGAGTTGGCAAAACACTACAGTGAAGATGATATAATTCTCGGAGCAGGAACTGTACTTGATCCAGAGACTGCAAGAATTGCAATTCTTGCTGGTGCACAGTATATTGTCAGCCCTTATTATGATGAAGAGACAATCAGACTCTGTAACAGATATGCGGTACCTTGTATGCCCGGATGTATGACAATCCATGATGTTGTCAAATCTCTTGAAATGGGTTGTGATATTATCAAACTCTTCCCCGGAGATATGTTTGGACCAAATATGGTAAAAGACATAAAAGGTCCTATTCCTCAGGCAAACATTATGCCTACAGGCGGTGTGTCTGCAGACAATGTTGATGAATGGATCAAAGCAGGAGTTGTAGCAGTGGGTGCAGGTTCTTCACTTACAAAAGGCGCTAAAACAGGCGATTACGAAGCAATTACTGCTGAAGCAAAGAAATTTGTAGAAAACATTAAAGCTGCAAGAGCAGCACTTAAAAAATAATATATGGAGGAACTTTACAATGAAAGTA
>JAZUPR010000112.1:0-2769 GCA_045605285.1 Clostridia bacterium
TATACCAAAAAGAACTCCTCCGTAAACAGATGCAAGAAGTCGGTTTTCTGTAACAGGAGTCAAATCAGACATGATTTCAAGAAGTACCGACAAAAAAGCTGTAGCTGCAACTGTCTTATAAAAGCTTTCTCTGGAAAGAAATTTTCCTCCAAGAATAAACAAAAATAAATTTATAAAAAGCACCGACAATGACACGGGAAAACCAAGGCTTTTGTATAAAACCGTTGCAAGACCTCCGGCGCCTCCGGCGGCTATGGAATTTGGCACAAGAAAAAGGTTTAATCCAAGAGATATTGCAAATGCTCCAAGTCCCATAAGAAAATAGTCTCTGATTTTTAATGACATAAACTCACCTCTTGGTATATTATGCCATTAATTTATTATGTCTATTCTGACTGGTTTTTACTTTCAATGCACAGGTTGATTATCTCATTTAACCTGTCTTTTCTGCCCATAAGATACAAATAGCCTATAAGTGCTTCAAAGCCTGTGGCGTGCCTATAGTCTACAATATCAGCATTTTTTGCACTGGTATATGAATGAGCATTTCTTCCTCTTTTAAATACCGCCATCTCTTCTTCTGTAAGATGCCCCGATATTGCGTGTGCCATATCACTTTGTGCCTTTGCCTTTACGTAAGAAGTGGCTAACCTGTGAAGCTTTGACACAGGCATATTTTCATCTTTCATAATGTAAGTCCTGATATAAAGTTCAAACACCGCATCGCCAATATAAGCAAGGGAAAGGGGGGAAAGCAATTTTGGATTTACATTCATAGAAAAATCTATCATATCAGACCCTCTTCCACTTAACTCCCTGACGAGTATCTTCAAGCTCTATTCCGCTGTTTTTAAGGTAGTCTCTTATCTCATCGGCACGGGCAAAGTTTTTGTCCTTTCTTGCCTGATTTCTCTCTTCTATAAGAGCCTCTATCTCAGCGTCGAGAACCTGTTCTTTCTTTTCTTCTATTATACCGAGCACGCCGCCAAGCTCCTTAATAAGCTGTGATATACATTCGATATCTCCCGAGCCTGTGTTCTCGTTAAATTCTACATTTGCATATTTAACAATATCAAATATCACAGATATTGCATCTGCGGTATTTATATCATCATCCATTGCATCGGTATACTGTTTTCTGAAATCATCCGCTTTTCCTAAAACTTCGTCTGTCACATCATCAGATGGTGCACTTTTTTTCATAAACTCAAGATTTTCAAGACATGTATTAATTCTTGAAAGTGCAGACTGTGCCTGAACTATAAGGTCGTGGCTGAAGTTGATTGGGTTTCTGTAGTGAGCTGAAAGCATAAAAAATCTTATAACTATATATGGGAATTCTTTTGCTACATCTCTTACTGTGAAAAAGTTGCCAAGAGACTTACTCATTTTTACATTATCTACATTTATATATCCATTGTGGAGCCAGTATCTTGCAAATTCGCATCCATGTGCACACTCACTCTGTGCAATTTCATTTTCGTGGTGTGGAAATATGAGGTCCTGTCCGCCGCTGTGAATATCTATTGTCTCGCCAAGATACTTTGTAGCCATTGCAGAGCATTCGATATGCCAGCCCGGTCTTCCCATTCCCCACGGACTCTCCCATGCGGGTTCGCCAGGTTTCTGAGACTTCCATACTGCAAAGTCCATTGGATTTTCTTTTACATCTGTGACATCTATTCTTGCACCTGCCTCAAGATTTTCAAGGGGTTGATGTGAAAGCTTTCCGTAGTCTTTAAAATTCTTTACTCTGAAATATACATCTCCGTTTACATTATATGTATATCCCTTTTCTTGAAGCTGGGATATAATTTCTATAATGGAGTCAATATTTTCAGTTGCCTTAGGGTGAACAGATGCCTCTTTTATGCCAAGGCCATTTGCATCAGTAAAATATTCGTTTATAAATCTGTCTGCAAGGTCTTTAACAGTTATGCCCTCTTCGTTTGCACGTTTTATCATCTTGTCATCAATATCGGTAAAGTTCTGAACAAAATTTACCTCGTATCCAATATATTCCATATATCTTCTGAGAGTATCGAATATAATAAACGGTCTTGCATTTCCAATATGAAAATAGTTATAAACCGTAGGTCCGCAGGAATACATCTTAACCTTTCCAGGCTCTATGGGTACAAACTCTTCTTTTTTTCTGGTCATGCTATTATATAATTTCAGCACAAAATCAACTCCTGTCTGTTAAATTCGGATGTCGCAAAGTACCGTCAGGTAATAACCATACCTCGCTAAAATATATTATATATTTTTTTTGAAAAAAAAACAACACTTTTCGCAATATTTGTACTTTTTAGATTGATTTTATATAATCCATATGTTAAAATAGTCTAAAATAAATAGATTAAGGTGAATTTAATGATTTATCGCACTATCGAAAACCCGAAATGCTTCCTGTGCAAACACGCAATCTGTGACGAAAGCTCAAGAAATATTACCTGTGCTTTTAAGGGAACGGTGCCAATGGATTATGTGTGCAAAAAATTTGACTATGACATTTTTAAAAGGGAAATTAAACCAAGGGCAAAAATTAAGTCTATCAAATTTTGCAAATCGGATTTTGAAATATAATTAAGTAGAGAAAAATATGAAGAAATTTATAACAGTTGGATTTGCTATAGCTACGATTATAGCACTCTTTACAACATAATCTTTTGTGGCGGCACCTATAAAGATATATGTTATTGGAAAACTGGTGAAAACATTGCCAAAGAGAAGAGGGAAGTTCTTCTAACATATAAAAAAAGCAGC
>JAZUPR010000113.1:0-2749 GCA_045605285.1 Clostridia bacterium
GGGGGGAGAATCGAAACTCCCCCCGAAAAGAGTTTTTGCTACTTTTGTCTCTACAAAAGTAGGTAAAAGGTTTTAAAACAAATAAAACAATCGGTAGGACACGCAGGTCCTACCCCCACAAAAAAATTATTATATTACAAAGATGGCATTTGCAAAAAGCAAATGCCATCCATAATTATTCATTATTCATTAAAAAACCACCGAAGAAAAATCTTCGGTGGTTTTGGTTTTTTGATTAGTTAAGAATTGCAAGTTCTGTCTCTTTATCGAAGAGGTGAATTTTGTTAAGGTCAAGACCGATTTTGATATTGTCTCCAGGCTTAACTGCACTTCTTGGGTTAACTCTTGCTGTGAAGTTGTTGTCCATAACTTTAAGGTAGAGATATGTCTCAGCACCGAGAAGCTCTGTAACTTCAACATGAGCATCGATAATTGAATCAGGGCTTGATGCAAGGAATGTATCTTCATCATGCATATCCTCAGGTCTGATACCAAGGATAACTTCTTTGCCGATGCAACCTGCAGCTTTAACTTTTGTAGCAATGCCTTCAGGAAGTTTGATAACGTTTGTTCCGAATGTGAGAGAAACAACTCCGTCTTCTTCTTTAACTTCACATGAAACAAAGTTCATCTGTGGGCTGCCGATAAATCCTGCAACAAACATGTTAGTAGGATTGTTATAAAGATTGATAGGTGTATCAATCTGCTGAACAAAACCGTCCTTCATAACAATGATTCTTGAACCCATTGTAAGAGCCTCGGTCTGGTCGTGTGTAACGTAAATAAATGTTGTTTCGAGTTTCTGGTGGAGTTTGCTGATCTCTGTTCTCATCTGAACTCTGAGCTTAGCATCAAGGTTAGAGAGAGGTTCGTCCATAAGGAATACCTTTGGCTCACGGACAATAGCACGACCGAGAGCAACACGCTGTCTCTGTCCACCAGAGAGTGCCTTTGGCTTTCTGTCGAGAAGGTGCCCGATATCGAGGATTTTTGCAGCCTCAAGAACTCTTCTCTTTATTTCCTCCTTTGGAGTCTTTCTGAGTTTAAGACCAAAAGCCATGTTCTCGTAAACTGTCATGTGAGGATAAAGAGCATAGTTCTGGAAAACCATTGCTATATCTCTGTCCTTAGGAGCAACATCGTTTACAAGTCTGTCTCCTATGTAGAGTTCTCCTTCGGAGATTTCTTCGAGACCTGCAATCATACGAAGTGTTGTGGACTTACCACAACCTGAAGGACCAACGAGTACGATAAACTCCTTGTCCTCTATATCAAGACAAAAATCTGAAACAGCTGTAACGCCGCCTGCATATCTCTTGTAAATATGCTGTAAGCTTAAACTTGCCATATTATGTTTACCTCCTGATTAAGTATAATACATATTTTTCTATAGATATACTATATCACAAATTCCTAAGCTCTGCCAATGGATATTTTAACAAAATATTTTCAGATATTTGTCTACTTTGCATAAAAAGTAACAAAGCTCTAAAATGGTCCTTTTTTCTACACAAATTTATTATAGTTTTTGCACAAAAAACGACGGTTTATTTTTATAACACTTTGTTTAAAATGGTGTTCGTATCTAAGAATGTAGAAAAACCATCAAAATATTTGTTAGAAATGCACAACACATAGAAAAAATCATCCCTATGACAATATATGTTTTTTGCTAAAAACCATGGGTTGTGTCATTGGCAATACTGGTTTTTTAACATTACATATCTATATAGTTTGTAAATTTATATGGTAAATCTTCTTTATATATATGAGAGATATCTGATATACAAAGTGCATAAGGAGCAGTATATCCGTCTTCATTATTGGAAAACTCAACTATAGATACACCTGTGTGATTTATACCTATTCCTGCCATAAAGATATGCGGCGGAATAGCGAGCAGATGGGAAAGCCACAAGGCAGCAAAGCCGCCGTGACAAAACACAGCTATACGGTCATTGTTTTCGGCAATGATTTTGTAAACACCGCCCTCCCTTTTATATCCGTGGCGAGAAAGAAATTCATCTGATGCATCGACAATTTTGGAAAATTCCTCTTTGGCATCTATCGAGTCAAATATTTTTGCACTGTGCCAATCGCATCCAAGATTTATATTGCTCTCATGCCTGTAGATTGTGTTCTGAACATTAAAGGCAAATTCCTTGTTTCCGTCGGGCATAATAAGGGAAAATCTGTCGTCAACCTCTCGCGTCCACTCTTCAATTTCAACAGGAATACCCAGCATCTCACTGGTGGGTCTGGCAGTTTCTATAGCTCGTCCCAAGGGTGATGAATATATTTTATTAAGCCCATGAACAGAAAGTCTCTTAGAAAGAGCAAGAGCTTGCATTTTTCCTTTTTCTGTAAGAGTGTCGGGATTGTATATGGGTTCTGCATGTCTTATGATATATAAAAGCATAGCAAATCTCTCCTGATTGATAATATAATAATTAATAATGAATAATGAATAATCATGGTTAAAAATCGCAATGCGATTTTTATTTATTATTAATTTTGTCAAGTTAAGGACAAATTTTTTCTTTTAAATGCTTCCCTCTTGAGAGGAAGCTGTCACGAAGTGACTGATAAGGTGTAGATTGCAAAAGCAATCGTTATTCTTTTCCACCACATCCGAGTTGCTTTGCAACCCACCTTCCCCTCAAGGGGAAGGCTTTTCATTCTCTATACAAATTTATCTTACCACAATTTATTTGAATTAGCAATTGTTTTATAAAACAAAAAAGGCAAA
>JAZUPR010000114.1:0-9608 GCA_045605285.1 Clostridia bacterium
GTATAAAACACCACCAGTAACATTATATACTCTAGATGGACGGAGTAAAGTATTTGCTCCTGATAAAGTTGATGCTCAACGTACTGTTGGTTGGTATTATAAAAGTGAACTTGATAAAATAAAAGAGTTGGAAAAAATTGCAAAGACTTTTTCTGTTGGGCAAAAAGTGTGGTTAAATCGACCAAGTGCATATTATCCCGTTGGGTATGTTATATCTAAAAGTGGAACAAAAGTAGTTGTTGAATGGAAATATTTTTATGATCATAATTGGTATAGAATATATGGCCAGAATGATATACAGATTGCAGAACGTTATAATGGGATTACGCTTGGAAATAAATATACATATACTGTAGATAAAATTAGTATATACAAATAGTTTATAAAAATCCGTACACAATTGTGTACGCATTTTTTTATTGAATTTATTCTGTTTAAGTTGTATAATTAAACTATGATATTATGTATACAGGGGGTGTATATATGAGTCTTCATATTATCTGTGGCAAGTCGCATAGCGGAAAGTCAACTTATATTATGGACCTTGTCAGAGAAAAAACTTTAAAAGGCGATAAGATTATCCTTGCTGTGCCTGAGCAATTTACCCATATTGCCGAGAAAAAACTTCTTCATACAACAGGCAGGATAATGGATGGCTTTATTGAAATATCATCCTTTAAAAGACTTGCAGATAGGACAAGAGTATTAACTGGTGATTTCAGAAATAATATAATTTCTACAACAGGAAAAACTCTTGTTATATCAGATATTCTTGAAAAAACAGAGCTTTTGTATTATACAAATTCTGCATCAATGCAGGGTTTTATTGATGTGTGCTTAAATACAATAAGTGAATTTAAAAAGCATAATATTTACCCCTCAGATATTGATAATATGATTGAAAACATAAATGATGAAAAACTTAAATTAAAGCTTTCTGATTTGAAAGACATATATGTTTCTTATGAGGAGGAAATCCATAAATCATATATTGATACCGATGATATTCTCGATATTTTGTCAGATACTCTGACCAAAACTGATATATATGACGAATTTACATTCTTTTTTGATGAATTTTCTACCTTTATACCTCAGGAGAGAAAAATAATCTCACGCCTTATAAAAAAATGTAAGGATGTATATATAACACTTTGTATTGATAAATCAATGGATAGCTCTGTTTTTTCTCCTTGTATTTCTACACTTAAACAGCTTGAAAATATCTGTATAGAAAATGGATATGGAGCTCCTGAAATAATTAATCTTGATAATTCCTATTATAATAGCGATGAATTATCATTTGTAGAAGAAAATCTTTTTAATTACCCCACAAAAACTTATGATAAAGATATTAATGATGTAGAGCTTATTCGTGCAAATAACCCTTACGCAGAGGTTGAATGTGTTGGAAGTAAAATTATATCTTTGGTAAGAGATAAGGGATACAGATATAGCGATATATGTGTTATTACATCCGATGTATCTGTATATCAGCATATATTTAAAAATGTATTTCCAAAGTTTAATATTCCGTATTTTATGGATAGCAAGACACCTGTTCTTGACCATAATATAGTACTTTTTGTCATCAATATCCTTGATGTGTATCTTGAAAATTATTCTTATGAAAGTATATTTAATTTTCTTAAATCAGGATTTGTTAACCTTAAGGTTTCTGATGTTGCATTGCTTGAAAATTTTATACTCTCTACCAATGCAGGAAAGAATTCCTGGCTTGTTGATGAAAAATGGAATTCTCTTATCGATGCGTATGATGCAGATTCAAATGAAAAATCAATTATTTCATCAATAAGACAAAATTATATACTCCCTCTTGCAAAATTTCACGATAGAATAAAAGGTCGAAATAAATGTAAAGATTTGGTGTCAGACCTTTATGAGTATTTGCTTAA
Source organism: Clostridia bacterium (assembly GCA_045605285.1). GTDB lineage: Bacteria > Bacillota > Clostridia > UMGS1810 > UMGS1810 > RGIG4708. Next base: position 1,917 of record JAZUPR010000114.1, read on the forward strand.
AATTAATCTTGACCGTACTATCGCAGGTTATATAGAACGATTTAAGAAAAACGGAGATCTCTTGCGACACAGGCAATACGAGAGCGTGTGGAATATAATAATCAGGGTTTTTGATGAAATTATTAATGTTTTTTCTGATAAAACCATCAATGTTTCCAAGCTTAGAAATTATCTCTATGTGGCATTTTCCCATCAGTCTATAGGCATTATTCCCACATCTGTGGACGAAGTGATGATAGGTGATATTGCCAGAACACGAACAGGCAAGGTAAAAGCACTCTTTGTACTCGGTGCCAACGAGGGCCTGTTTCCTATGCCTTCAAAAGAAGAAAATATTATAAATGATAAGGACAAAAATCTCCTTGCCGAACTTGGATATGACCTTCCGAATTCATCTGATGAACAGGCTTTTTTCAATCAATTTCTTATATATAGAATTTTTTCAATGCCTATGAATAAAATATGCATTTCATATTCTTCATCTGACAGTAATTATTCAACTCTTGCTCCGTCTTTTTCTGTAGGAAGATTAAAAAAGATGTTTCGCAATATAGAAAAAGACTATGGATTTGACGATTGCTATGAAGTGGATTTTATTGGTAATAGCGAAATCACTCTTGAAAATATGATATCCGCCATGTCAAAAAAACGTAGCGGACAAGATATTGATAAAATATGGGAATCCGTTTTTTATTATTATGAAAAAAACTATCCTGAACTTCTCCATAAAATAAATAAATTTTTTGATTATAAAAAAGAAGCAGATGTCCTTTTGTCAGAATATATTGAAAAGCACACGGGTGAAGAAATGTATACTACAATCTCTCGCCTGCAGAAATATTCTGCATGTAAATATTCATATTTTCTCTCATATATGCTCTCTCTAAAGGAGAGACCTGTATCAGAAATTTCAGGTCTTGATATAGGACGTATTGCACATAGTATGCTCGAGAGAATTTGCAAGGAAATGATTGCAAAGTCAATAAGCTTTGACAATGTGCCAGAGGGTTATTTTGAAATAGCTGTTAAAGATATTATAAATGAATATTTGTCTGAGTATGGAGTGTCTTATGATGATTTGACAAAAAGACAACTTTATTCTATACAGCGTCTTGAAGATATTTTGTTGCTTTCGTTTAAGTTTATTGCAAATCAGATTAAAGAGTCTCTTTTTAAGCCATTTGGATACGAAATTACTTTTAGCGATGATAACATCGGATGTATTAAAATTGATTTGCCTGATGGCAAGACTCTCAATCTTACAGGAAAGATAGACCGTGTAGATACCTATGAGACCGAAGAAGGCAGATATATCAGAGTTATAGATTATAAAACCGGTAAAAAGACCTTCAATATCAATGATATCATACACTGTACAGATATCCAGCTTATGATGTATCTTGATGCTCTTGTGGAAAGTGATGAAAATAATAAATACGGCGGTGCATTTTTCTTCTGTCTTGATGATTATCTTCTTAAATCTGACCACGATGAAGATGATGATAAAATAGAAGAAAAAATGAAAAATGCAATGAAGCTTAAGGGCATTGTACTTGATAAAGCACAGGTTATTGATGCCTTTGATAAAGCAACTGTCAATAGAATTCAAAATAAAGCTACCTATGACCAATTTAAAATTATAAGCAATTATTTAAAACTTATGATAGGGCAGTTGTGGATGTCACTTCAAAAGGGGAATATAGATATAAATCCATATCTTCGTTCAAGCTCAACACCCTGCACTTATTGCCCCTATAGTTCTATCTGTAGGTTTACCAGCGGTACTGGTTCGTATAATGAGCTTGAAAATCTGGATAAAGAAGAAGCCTGGGCTTTTATGAAAGGAGAGGTAGACCGTGTGGACAACTGATCAGCAAAACGCTATAGACGCACCTGTGGGTAACATATTAGTTACAGCTGCGGCAGGCTCTGGAAAAACCGCTGTAATGGTTGAGCGTATCATAAACCGTCTCACAGGAGATAACCCTGTAGATGCCGACAGAATATTGGTTGTGACTTTCACCAATGCTGCTGCCTCTGAAATAAAAGACCGTATTATGAAAGAAATCACCAGTCGTCTTGATAAAGAAAAAAATCCGGCACTTAAGCGTCAGCTTGTGCTTATTAATAATGCCTCAATTTGCACCATACATAGCTTTTGTCTTGATGTTGTCCGTTCAAATTTTAACCTTGCAGATATCGACCCTAATGTGAGAATTGGCAATACCAGCGACCTTGAACTTATGAAACAAAAGGCTCTTAATTATGTTTTAAATGAGCATTATGAAAATGATTTGGACTTTATTAAACTTGTTAAGGCTTATACAAAGAAAAATGATTCAAACCTTGTATCTATGATTACAAAATTGTATGATTTTTCAAAAAGTATTCCTGATGGTAATAAATGGATTTTATCTCTCGGAGATAATGATGCAGACAGAGAATTTATCTTAAACTATTTGATGACAGAATCCAAAAAACTCTTAAAACGTGCATTGGGTTTATATGATAAAATTCTCTCACTTTGTAATATAGATAATTTTATCGATTACATAGAATTTTTTGAAAATGAGAGAAAACCCATTGAGAGTGCTTTGTCTGTAAATTCGTGGGATGAAATGGTTGGAATTCTTGATAATGCGGAATCAAAACGCCTTGTTTTTGGAAAAAATTATGAAGAATTTACAAGAGAAAAAATAAAAAGTTTAAGAAAGACCGCCCGTGACATAGTAAAGAATGTTTCAAAATCTGTATTGAATATATCCTATGATAAAGCCATGTCTGATTTTGATACAGAAAAGTTTTTCATAAAAAAACTCTCTCAGCTTGTTGTTGAACTTGATGAAGAATATTCCAAAGCAAAAAAAGAAAAATGTGTTATAGATTTTTCTGATTTCGAGCACCTTTGCCTTGGCATATTAAATGATAACGGTGTTCAGTCCGATGCTGCCAAAACTATAATGAATAGGTTTGATGAAATATATATTGATGAGTATCAGGATTGCAATAGTATTCAGGAGGCAATTTTCAGTTTCATATCAGGCGAAAATAAAGGAAAACCAAATATTTTTGCCGTCGGAGATATGAAACAGAGTATATATAAATTCCGCGATGCAAATCCAAAGATTTTTAAATCTAAAAGCGATATATATCCTGTGTATAGTAAGGATAACTATGCTCCATCAGCAAAAATTACATTGAATGCAAATTTTCGTAGCAGAATCGAGATTTTGTCCTGTATTAATTCTTTGTTTTCGCAGATTATGACAGAAGATGTGGGCGAACTTGATTATGACAAAGACCAGTATTTGTACTTTGGCAGTAAAAGTTATACCCATACTATTCCTGATAATAAGGCTGTAGATGTTGTTATGATTGAAGGGACATCAGTTATAGATAGTGACTCTGATACTGAATTGGATGTCAATGTTTATGGCAGCGAAAGAGCTGAAGCTGTGTATATATGCAAAAGAATAAATGAAATGATAAATAATCCTGACTATCTTGTCTATGACAAAAAGATTGACGGTTACAGACATATAGAATACAGGGATATTGTAATTCTTATGCGTAGTGCACGTACTCATTCACAAGCTTTTTCCGATGTATTTGAAAGTGCAAAAATTCCGCTTTTCACAGATGTTAAGGGCTATTTTAACTCAGAGGAAATCGACTTTTTATTGAATGTCCTAAAGGTTATAGACAACCCTTTGGATGATATATCCCTTGTTGCTGTAATGCATCATCCTGTCTTTGACTTCAGGGAAAATGACCTTGCACATATAAGACTTAATCATAAAAGCGGAAGATTTTATAATGCCTTGGTTTCTGCTTCAGAAGTTGATGATGAAGTAGGAAGAAAGTCAAAAAAATTCCTTGAACTTTTCAATACTCTCTATGATTATTCAAAATATATGAATGTAAATGAAATTCTTACAAATATTATTTCGCTTACAGATTATATGTCATATCTTGGAACACTCCCAAATGCACAGATATGCAAGTCAAATGTAAAAATGCTGTTTAATAAGGCAAGAGAGTTTGAGACAAATACTTTTAAGGGCATTTTCAATTTTGTAAATTACATTGAAATGGTTAAGAAAAAGACAGGCGATTCCGACTCTGCCAAGATAATAGGAGAGAATGATAATGTAGTCCGTATAATGACTATTCATAAGAGCAAAGGCTTGGAGTTTCCTGTTGTGTTTCTCTCTAAGACTGCATCAAGATTTAATAAGATAGATATGAATATGCCAATGCTTTTGCATAAGGATTTTGGAATAGGTCTTGATGTTGTAAATCTTGATAGAAGAATTTCATATCCGTCTCTTACAAAAAATGCAATAAAGATTGCCATGAAAAAAGAACTTCTTTCAGAAGAACTTCGTATTTTGTATGTTGCACTAACCCGTGCCAGAGAAAAACTTATCATCACATCATATATGAAAGATTGTAACAAAAAGATTTCTGATATATCAGAAAAAATAATGGGCGAGGGGCATATATTGTCTGAAAACTGCACTCTGGATGCAAATTCTTATCTTGATTGGATATTGATGGGAGTTTTAAGAAACTCTTCGTGTCAGTTGACTGATGATTTGTCAGAAAAAACTATAAACGACAGTGTCTTTAACTGTGAAAGAGTGTATGAGGAAAAACTGGAGCTTATGGAAAGTTCTTTAAGTAGTGATATTGATATCAATCTTCATACAGACTCTCCAGATGAAAATGTTATTTCTAAAATGGAGTTTGTATATCCGTTTTCCGATATGACAAAAATCCCGAGAAATATATCTGTCAGTGAGCTTAAGCGAATGTCTATTGAAGAAGATAATGTCTATACTCTCTATCCACAAAAAATGAGTAAACCTGAATTTATGAATGGTCACACAGGACTTACAGGTGCAGACAGGGGAACTCTTATACATTTTGTAATGGAAAAACTTGATTTTACCAAAACATCTCCACCTCAAATTAAAGAGCAGATTGATAATCTTAAGTTGCATGGTTTTATAAGTGAAATTGAGTATGCTACTGTAGATATTGATAAAATATATAAGTTTTTTCAATCTGACCTTGGAAAAGCAGTATCAAAGCATAATGATACATTCAACAAAGAATTTTCATTTAAATATATGATGAAAGCAAAAGATATTTATAAAGATATCTCGGAAGACGATGATATTATTGTTCAGGGAGTAATAGACGGGTTTTATGTAGATGAAAATGACGATATCGTTCTCTTTGACTATAAGACCGATAAAGTTATTACTTCATCAAGTGATATTGCTCATAAATATAAGGCACAGATTGAACATTACTCAAAAGCACTCGAAAATATTATGAATAAGAGAGTTTTGGAGCGATATTTGTACCTTTTTGATACAGATGAAACGATAAAAATGTAATTTGACTTTTGAGAAAACAAGAGATATATGGAGAAAAACAAAGAAAAACGAAGTTTGTAAATTATAAATTAAATTTTTAAAAAATAGTTGTTGACAAATGTAAATCCATGTATTAAAATAAAATAGTTGATTAAAGAATACGGAGGTAAATCTAATGAGTACATTTATGGCTAAACCAGCCGAGTTAGAAAGAAAATGGTATATTATAGATGCAGCAGGCAAGCCGCTTGGTAGAGTAGCAAGTGCAGCAGCTTCTATATTAAGAGGTAAAGTAAAACCTACATTTACACCACACGTTGACTGTGGAGATTTCGTTATCATCATCAATGCTGAAAAAGCTGTTCTCACAGGAAATAAACTTGAGCAGAAATATTACAGACACCACAGCGGTTACATCGGTGGTCTTAAGGAAGTTCAGTATAAAGAAATGATGGCAAAAACTCCGGAAAAAGCAATGATGCTTGCAGTTAAAGGTATGCTCCCATCTAACACAATCGGAGCAAACTCTATGACTCGTCTCAGAGTATATAAGGGTGCTGAGCACAACCACGCAGCTCAGAAACCGGAAGTTTACACAGGCATTATTAAATAAGGAGGATTTGTAAAATGGCTAACGAACAGTTATACGGTACTGGTAGAAGAAAAAGCTCTGTTGCAAGAGTAAGACTCGTACCAGGTACAGGAAAAATAGTTATAAACGACAGAGATATAGACGATTATTTTGGTTTGGAAACACTTAAGGTTGTTGTAAGACAGCCATTGGTTGCAACCGATACACTTGGTAAATTCGACGTTATCGCAAAAGTTAACGGTGGTGGATTTACAGGTCAGGCTGGTGCAATCAGACACGGTATCGCAAGAGCACTTCTTTGTGTAGAAGATGATTTCAGAGCACCTCTCAAGGCTGCTGGCTTCCTCACAAGAGACTCAAGAATGAAAGAAAGAAAGAAATACGGTCCCAAAGCTGCGCGTCGTGCACCACACTTCTCAAAGAGATAATTACAATTTGTTAACAAAAATCCCACAACTTTTGTTGTGGGATTTTTTAAAAAACATTAAGGTGATATTATGGAAGAAAAATTTTATGTTTTAGACCGCATAGAAGGTGAGTATGCCTATCTTAAGGAGCTTTCCGAGGGCGGTGAGATTTTTATTGCCATGGCACTTTTGCCACAGGGTGCAGATGTTGGCAGTAAAATAAAATGTGAAATGTTTGAATATAGTTTGGTATAAAAAAATCCCTCTTTGAATAAGAGGGATTTCTGTTTTATATATGGTGGTCTTTTAAAAGTTCAATATGACTTAAGGATTTTCCTGTTCCTATTGCTACACATTGAGATGGATTTTCTGCAATTCTTGTTTTTATTCCAAGATTTTTGCTTATCAGTTCATCAAGACCTTTTACAAGTGAGCCACCACCTGTGAAAAGAAGACCGTTTGCAATTATATCACCAAGAATTTCAGGAGGAGTTTGCTCAAGCACACTCTTTACACCGCTTACTATTGCCATAGCAGGTTCTGTTAATGCGTCCAGTATCTCGTTTGATGTGACATTTACTTTTGCAGGAAGACCTGTTATAAGGCTTCTTCCTTTTATGTCCATAGAAGTCGGCTCAAACATTGGATATACACAGCCGATTTGTCTTTTTACTATTTCTGCAGTTCTTTCGCCAATAAGTATATTATGATTTTTTCTTATATATTTTATTATAGCCTGGTCAAATTCGTCTCCGGCAATTTTTATAGAATCGTGCACAACTGTTCCACCAAGAGATATTACAGCTATGTCACATGTTCCGCCACCAACGTCTATAACCATTGTGCCTTCAGCCTTTGAGATATCTATATCAGCTCCGATTGCAGCGGCAATTGGCTCTTCAATAAGATATGCACTTCTTGCACCCGCGTTTGTGGTAGCGTCTACTACAGATTTTTTTTCTACATCTGTAACAATGCTTGGTATACATACAACCACCTTTGGTTTAAATAATGAACGTGTGCATACTTTGTTTAAAATATATCTTATCATTATTTCTGTGGTTTTGTAGTCAGATATCACACCGTTTCTTAAAGGTCTTATTGCAGCAATGTTTGAGGGTGTTCTGCCTATCATAGCCTGAGCAGCTTCTCCCACAGCAAGAACCTCATTTGTGTTTGTGTCAATTGCCACAACAGATGGTTCATCAAGTACAATTCCCTTGCCTTCAACATATACCAGGATGGACGCTGTTCCAAGATCTATACCTATTTCCTGACTCTTCCAAAAAGACATAACAAGTCGGAG
>JAZUPR010000115.1:0-5005 GCA_045605285.1 Clostridia bacterium
AACTCATTGATAAGTCTAAAAACTGTTTTGCAAGATACTTTTTTACATTTATTTTGCTTCATAATATCCTTTACCATTTCATTGGCTTTCTTTTTCGCACCTGGATATATACTCAAATATTTTTGACATCTACGGAAATACCCACCCCATAAAATCGGTAAAAACACTGTGGGATACATCATTCTTTTTGTTGCGTATCTAGCTGCACAACCACAACTTTCAATATATTCTTGATTTGAGCTGCCTTTAATCCATTTATTTACCTTTGGCTTATGTATTATGAATATATGTTCGTCAAAAACATGATAATATCCATCATTTTGAGTTTTTATAGATGGTGCATATTCCTCACAACCATATTTTATATTAAAATAAAGAGGTATATCAAAATATTTTCTTCTTAAAAAATGTGAGCCTCCCAAAAATTTAAATATAATTGGCAATCCGTCTATTTGTGTTTTCTTAGAACCCTCTACTTCCCTGTCGCATACAAGCATTTCATCATAAATTCTGGTCGTAAGAGATGCTACACACATATTCTTGTCCATATAATTTAAAGAATCGACAAAAAATGTTTCTCGGCTTTCTTCTGAAATAACTGCATCGTCATCCAGAAAATACACATATTCACCATTTGCTATATCAAAAGCCAATGAGCGACCGCCACCAACACCCAAATTCTCATTTGAATATTCATATCTTATTATAACATCAGAATACTTTTGAGAAAATGATTTGACTGCATCTTTTGTCGCATCAGTTGATGCATTATCAATTATCACAATCTCCATATTATCCGGCAATTTACAAGCCATACAACTCTCTAATGCCTCTATTAATTGCTCTTGTCTATTCATCGTTATAACTGCGATTGTTAGTTTTATTTTATCTGACATAAATATCACCTCTCAAATATTTTTTGAATAACTTTTTTCGCAAATGCCCTTGATTTATATATTGGATTATTCAAATTTTTCTCCCATTTATTTGCAAAGTATTTAAAACTTTCATTACCTGTCAAATCATACATAGCCCAAAGCTGTGCAATATGTAATTTATGATAAAACGGACTTGCAATCCTCTTTGTAAGGTCATATCTACTCCAATATCCCAAATCAAATTGTGGCAACATTTTTATCATACTTTGCATAGTCGCATCTGCAATTTTTTTTACATCTTCATCATTGGTTGCAATTACATAGTCATACAATCCCCAGTACGAAAATATCCAACCATTTAACACAAGTGGCTGTATAGTAAATTCATATAAATAAACATCATCTCCGACATATTTCGTTGTTCCGCCATTTTCTAAAGGAATTAACATAAAATCTATAGCCTTTTTAGCCGCATCACTATACCTATCATCATTTGTCACAGCTTTTGCTCGTAACAACATAGAACATGCTTCACCCTGTGCCATAGATGAATAAGGATGCTCCGGATTTTCATTTGCAAATGTCACCCAACTTCCATCTTGTTGTTGATTATTCAAGGCCCACTCAGAGCATGCAATTAATTTATCTTTATACATATCTTCACCAGTTGTTAAAAAAAGGTCATAAGCAGCTAATCCATATTGAAAGATACCTATAGAAAAATATGTTTTTTCCCCTGTTTCCACATAGTATTCCGGAACAAGAATATTCGGATCATCTTTTGTAACTTTTTCAGTGAGATCGTTATAATAACCAGCTATTGTTGTCTTAGAATAGCAAGTTCCAACACCTTGGTTTACATGATATATACTTTTACCTGTCGCCATACTGTACCATTTTTTTATTTTATAAAAAGATATGCTCACATCGTATCCCGCCTTTCATAATTACAATAACCTTCAATTTTTTTTTGTATTATTTTCAGAAACTCTCTTTTTTAAAACCTTTGCAGGAACGCCTGCTACAACACTATATGGAGGTACTTCTTTAGTTACAACAGCTCCTGCACCTATTACACTGCCATCACCAACTGTAACACCCGGCATAATCATAGCTCGTCTGCCTATCCACACATCATTGCCTATTGTGACAGGTTTATTTTCAGTTAACCCTTGTTGTGCCATTGAAATATCCATTCTCTCAAATTTATGATTAGATGTATATATTACAACTTCCGGAGCCATCATAACATCACTGCCGATACTAACAGGGCCATGAACCTCACAATTGATGCCAACTCCTGAGTTATCTCCTATTGACAAATCAGGCGTAAAATATGCATTTTTTTCTATATTGACATTTGTTCCAAAATTTCTCGCAATTCTTTTTGCAAAAAATCCCCGAAATGATTTCGCTCCTCCGAAATGTCTGCTCTCCGGCAACCAAGATGCAAACAGGCGATACATAATATATAGAATTTTTGTCTTTACAGTCCACATATTATATCAACTCCAATAAAGCATGTACTGCATTATGTGAAATAAATTTTTGTGATGAATCAATGCAGTTTTCTTTTAAATTTATAAATTCATTTGGGTTATCTTTAATTTTTTCAAGTATATTAAATATCTCTTCATTTTTTCCAAATTCATAGGATATACCGTTATATCCGTCTTCAACGATATCGGAACAATTTTGCCATCTTGAAGAGATGACAGGAACTCCTGAAACCAAAGCATCCACTATAGTACCTGGAATACCTTCGGTGAAAAATTTCGTAGGAAAAAGCAGAGCAAAATAATTTTTTAAAACATCCACACTTTTATCAAAAGGAACAACGCCACAATAATTAATATACGGTGGAAATTCTTTTTTAAAATTATCAAACCATTCTGTCTGATTTTCATCTACAGGTCCGTATATGTCTAATGAATACACAGTTTCTCCGTATTTTTCATTTAGTTTACATACACTTTGTACAGCATCGGCAATTCCCTTTTCTTCCATAACCCTGGAAAATGTGCAGAGTTTATACGGTTTTTCAAATTCAAGGCAAAGCTCATTTTTCACTACGGGTGTTATATCCTTGAAGTTTAGCAATATATGAACATTTGAAAACCCTAAATTCTCCAGATTCTTTTTCATTGTGGTTGTTTCAACAAGTACTCCGTCAAAGCTTTTAAGACAATTTTTTAAAAAATTCTTATTCTCAACAAGCTGAGGTAACCATCCACCCACAACAGCATAAAAAATCTTTCTATGAAATATTTTTTTACAAAAAGCAAACAAAGGAGCAAAAACCCTTACTCCATTATGAGCAGGCAGCATAATAACATTTTCCGAGTTCTTAAATCCCATTAAGCATTTTATAATCAGAAAAGGAAGTTTTTTTGCTCCGCCATGAGTATCTATTTTTAATACATTATCATTTCCAAATCGCTTATCAAGTTCCTTGGTAAGTTCTTTTGCTTTTACAGTTTGCCCGTCATAATACTGTTTTCCAAAAGCAAAATGACCGACAACACAGATTTTCTTTAAGTTTTTCATAGAATATCTCCAATTATTATATACTTTTTACAATATAGGCTTTTATCAATCCACATATTGAGCCAAACCCGTAGCAAATATGAAATATCGGAAACAAAGCAAGAAGAATAAAGAACTGCTTAAAGCTTGGTTTTAATTTTAAAGAGAAGAATATATCACACAACAAATATAACAGAAGTTCTGCCAAAAGTAGATATGCAAACGGACTCCACAAGAAAGAGAGAATCGAAAGTCCTATGACAGAAACTACAAATGCAAGAGGAATGAAATGTCTTATACCCATTGTGCCTGGGCAAAACTTTGATGTAAAGATGTTCCACTTGCCATTCTGAACAGCCATTTTTGATATACCTTTAATGGAATCTCTGCAGTAGTAAGAAAAGACTATATCTTCGGCAAGAAAAATTTTTCCTCCATTTTTTCTGATACGATAATTAAGCTCATTGTCCTGATTTCTTACAAGTCTTTCGTCATAATAACCTATTTTTTCAAAAAGCGATTTTCTATATGTTCCAAAAGGAACTGTATCTACAAAGTCGCTTTTTCTCTCGGTTCGGAATTTTGAATTGCCCACACCGAATTTAGAACTTAGCATAAGAGCAATAGTGCTTCCCATAAAGCCTCTGCCCTTTGTTTCGGCAAATCCTCCGACATTATCCCAATCTTCGTTTTGGGCAAGATATTTAACACATTTTTCCACATAATCCTCTGGATAATCCGCGTGAGCATCAAGTCTTACTATGTACTCTCCTACTGCCGCTTTGATGCCTATATTCATTGCAACAGGAACTATTTTTTTTTGATTTTCCAAAACTTTTATATACGGATAGTCTTTTGAATATTCGTTTATTATTTCAACAGTTTTATCCTTCGACATTCCGTCAACAAAGATAATCTCCATATTTTCTTTTGGATAAGTTTGCAAAAGAAGAGAATCTATACACTCTCTGATATATCTCTCCTCGTTATAAACAGGTATTACTACAGATACAAATTCCATGCCATTCACCTCATACACATCATACTTTTGTTACTTCTTTAACTTCCTCTACATCCGTCTCTTCTTCTTTTTTAAGAACTGCAGCTACTGTCATAAGCATAAGCTTTATATCATTCCAGAAACTAAAGGTTTCTATGTACTTAAGATTATATTTCATTTTTTCAGGAAGAATTTTTTCTGTATATGTTTCATTTGCATTTTCCGACTCAGAAAGAAGTCTTTCTTCATCTTTATAGCAGATACTCGCAAGGGATGTCACACCCGCAGGGAGAAGAAGTGTTGCATACATATCATCTGTATAAGACTTTACGTATCGGGGCACTTCGGGTCTGGTGCCGACAAAGCTCATTTCGCCTTTTAGTATATTAAAAAGCTGAGGAGTTTCATCCAGTCTGTACTTTCTAAGGACTCTGCCAACTCTTGTAACCCTCATATCATTATTTACAGTAACCTGTGTTCCAAGGCTTTCTGCATTGGCAACCATGGTGCGAAATTTATATATTCTGAAAACCTTTCCGTATGTAGTTACTCTTTCCTGTCGAAACAGAACAGAACCTTTGGAATCAATCTTAATAGCCAG
>JAZUPR010000116.1:0-6217 GCA_045605285.1 Clostridia bacterium
AGTGCTTTTAAGTGGCATTTTAGATGTATCTGTAAATGATATTCCGGCAAAACTAATTAAAGATATGATTATATCTCCAGGCGATGCTCAATCATCCTCGGTTAATATATTTATCAAAGATGAAGATAGTAACAAAATCTATAAATCTGAAATAGATCACAACTATGTGTATTTTACTGAAACAATAGAAAAATATGCAGTTGATTCTATAAATTTACTTCCCTATTCATTCGAACTTAATTTTGACAAGACAAGCGACGTAATTGAACAAAAAGTTGTTATCGAACCAACAGTAACATTAAAGCTAGAAGGACAAACTTTATCAAATATAAAAAGTACAAATTGTCTTACAGATATATACGAAGACACATATACATCAGCAAACATATTAAAATCATTTGGTTACAACACCACAAATACAAAAAAATACCTTGATAAAAACAACACATCGGTATATGTAGAAAACTTCAGCACACTCAAAATACACAGTAACGGACTATTGGAATATAAATCTATAGATAATACCAAAGGAATAAGCTTAACAGGTAAAAACTCTTCAACATTATATGATAATTTTATTGCATGTATAGAATTTGTAAACAATCTTTGGGATAATGCAATGCCTGGAAAATCTTTTAATGTAAATCTCGCTTCAGACATTCTCTTTGACCCTAAGGGTCAGAGCTTTAATATAACTATGGACTATTATATAGACGGACATCCTGTTATATGTACCTTAGATAAAACATCTGCATATGATGAACTTTCCCATGGTATAGAGATAAAAGTTTCTGATGGGAAAATTGTTGAGTACAGACAGTTATTTAATGAATTTTCACTCACATCACAATTTGTAAAAAACGGTTCAGCTATTGATGCAATTGATGCAATGTTTTTAAATGAAAACCTGAAAAGTGAGACAATATCTGCATTAAACATCGCGTATATCAACAATAACAGTATATGGAACCCTGTATGGACTGCAAAAACGACAGATAACAAACTTATAATTATCGGAAGGTGATTATATGAACTGGAAAAACATAAAAAGTTTTTTAATAATATTATTTGCACTTATAAATATATTGCTTATAGTAAATACAATCAATTTATCGAAAGCATATATTCTCTCTGATGCTGATATATCAAGCACAGTATTACTGCTTGAAAAAAACAATATAAGCATTGATAAAAAAATTATTCCGTCATCTGCAAAAAAATATGACAATATCCATCTGACAGACCTTACTTTTTCAGATGAAAATATGATGGACAAATTTAATATTGTCCAGTCAAATGACGGTAATATCAGCATAAAATTTAAAACTGATGAAATAAAAAACCAAAAGAACACCGAAAAATTAATATTAAATATTTTAAAAGAAAACAATTTTAATGTAAAAGATATAAAGTTATACAAAAAATCATCAGACGTATTAAAATTTGAAATGACATCATTTTATGACGGACTTGAAATATACGATAATCATTTTGATATAACTGTCAATAATGATTCAATAGAGTTTTTTGGGAAATGGTATACATACGATACAGAAATAATAAACTTTGCTCAAAAAAACAACATAGTATATGCAACAAGTGCTTTAGCTGAATTTATTTCAATAAAGCCTGATACAGACAAAAAAATAACTATAACAGATATAAGTATAGGCTATAAATCAGAACAAGACGATAGTACAAATAACATAAAAACAATCACTGCTGTCCCCTGTTACAGGTTGACAACAGATGAAGAATTAGTGTATTATTATAATATAAGAAGCGGTAAATTTATGACCGATTGAAAATAATTTTTGGAGGAACAACCAATGGCAAAACAGAGATTTCCCATGGGCGGCATGGGTATGGGCGGCAATATGAATAATATGATTAAGCAGGCTCAGAAAATGCAACAAGAAATGATGAAAATGCAAAACGAAATAGAGGAACAAGAATTTGAATCAACATCAGGCGGTGGTGCTGTTACAGTTAAAATGACAGGCTCCAAACAGCTTGTCGAAGTAAAAATTGACCCTCAAGCAGTTGACCCTGATGATGTAGAAATGCTTGAAGACCTTGTTCTTACTGCGGTAAACGATGCAATGAAAAAAGTTGACGAGGCAAACAATCTTAAGATGAGCAAACTTACGGGCGGAATGAATATCCCAGGATTATTTTAACAGAAAAAAATCGAGGTTACCCTCGATTTTTTTTGTTATTATTAATAGCAGCAAGGGCCACTTTAATACCATCTACTGCAGCAGACATTATTCCACCGGCATATCCTGCACCTTCTCCTGCAGGATACAAACCAATATATTTTGCCTGACAGGTCTCGTCACGGCATATTCTTACAGGTGAAGAACTTCTCGTTTCAACACCTGTTAAAAGAGCGTCTTTCATATCAAAAAATTTAAGCCTTTTTGAAAAATATGGAATCGCTTCCCTCATCGTATCTGTAACAAAAGACGGCAATACTGTATTTAAGTCTGTCAATGTAACCCCCGGTTTGTAGGATGGTTCGACTATTCCAAAGCTTTTTGACGGAACTTTATTTATAAAATCCTCAAGTCTTTGGCAAGGAGCATTGTAATTACTTCCGCCAGCAAGAAAAGCTTTTTTCTCTAATTCTATCTGAAATTTTATACCATCAAAAGGATTGTTACCAAAATCAGACGGTCCAACACCTACGAGAAAAGCACTATTCGCATTTTTTTCGTCACGGCTATAATAACTCATACCATTTGTAACAACAGAATTTTCTTCAGATTGAGCCGCCACCACTTCACCACCCGGACACATGCAAAACGTATATGCACCTCTGCCTGATGATGTGTGATATGAAATTTTGTAATCTGCAGCACCAAGCTGCGGGTAATTGTAGAACTTTCCGTATTGGCATTTATTAACCTCTATCTGCGGATGCTCAATCCTTGCTCCGACTGAAAATGCCTTTGCAATTACATCCAATCCCTTATCATAAAGCAATGAAAAAGTGTCTCTGGCACTATGTCCAAGGGCAAGTATAACGGTGTCAGTTTCGTATTCATTGTCCCCTATTGCTTTTGTTACAGAATTATTTTCTATTATTACATCTCTTAATTTCTCACCAAAATGGAATTCTCCACCAAGTTCAATAATAAGTTTTCTTAAGTTTTTTACAATATTTATTAAATTGTCAGTACCAAGATGTGGCTTAGAAAGATACATAATCTCATCAGGTGCACCACATTTACAAAAAACCTTTAAAACCTCTTCACATAATGGATTATTAATCTGTGTGGTTAATTTACCATCAGAAAAAGTGCCTGCTCCACCCTCGCCGAATTGGACATTTGATGATGTATTTAAAACACGGTTTGATTTAAAATTATCTATGTCCTTTAATCTTTCATCTACATCCTTTCCTCTTTCAAGGACTATAGGACACGCTCCTGACTTTGCAAGAATATATGCAGCAAAAAGTCCACACGGGCCTGAACCGACTACAACAGGACGTTTCTTAAAATCAGACTTATCAATAACAAGGTCGCAATTTTTCTTAAAATCTTCTTTACTGTCTGCAACTTCAACATTATAAACAAAAGATACATCTGCGTATCTTGCATCAATAGATTTTTTAATTATTTTATATTTAAATTTCTTTGAACCATATTTTTTTTGAATCCGTATCTCAAGGTCATGGATACTATGGTCTACGGGAAGTTTAATACCTGAAATAATCATTTAAAATAATAATTTCTCCTTTTATTCAAGAGATTTTGCGCAGCTTCTACCTGCAATATAACCTGAACTCCAAGCCCATTGAAGATTAAATCCGCCGCAATCACCATCAACATCAAGAATTTCACCTGCGGCATAAAGTCCATCTACAAATTCTGACTCCATAGTTTTTGAGTCAAAATCATCTGTAACAATACCTCCTGCTGTCACCTGTGACATATCCCAGGAATTTGTACCTGTTATATTAAATCTCCAGTATTTAATGCAGTTTGCAATTTTTATAATAATATCATCAGATATAATCTGTGAATCAGTATTAAATTTTTCGATGCCGCATGATTTCAAAATCTGTCTACCCACAAGCTTGTTTGTCATACCTGTTAAAAATTCTGCAACAGGAACAAATTTATTTCTTGATTTAAGCACATCAACTAATTCTTCATATTCAACATCCGGCATCAAATCAACCGTTACAAAAACATTTTTGTTTTCAGAACAAGCTTTTGACGCTATTCTTGATAATTGAAATACAGGTGGACCCGATAGTCCGTAATCAGTAAAAAGAAGTTCCCCATATTCACTTTTTATGAATTTATTATCCACATAAATACTTATTAATGAATCATTTTTTACACCTTTCATCGGAACAAGATGCGGGCTATCAGAACGAAGCTGAACAAGAGACGGATACAATGCGGTGCATTTGTGTCCGAATCTTTGTAATAATTTATATGCATTTCCGTCTGTTCCGCATTTTGGAGAAGCTTTTCCACCACAACAAACTATTACTCTTTTTGATTTGATTTTCTTACCATCTGAAGATGTAATTAAAAATATATTATTCTCTTTTTTTATATCAGAGCATTTAAAATCACATATTTCTGCAATATTATACTCAGCCATTTTCATTCTGAGAATATCTACCACAGAAGATGCCTGCAAACTGTATGGATATACCTTGTCATCCTCAAATTTTGGATACATACCCAGTTTTTTAAAAAATTCAAGAGTTTTATCCAAATCCATAACAGATAATGGAAAATCGGCAAAATCAAGGTTTTTTCCGTGATATCTTTTTATATTAATATTTTTATTTGTGATATTACATCTGCCATTTCCTGTTGTAAGTATTTTCTTGCCTACCCTGTTGTTTCTCTCGACAACTGCAACAGACAATATAATATTTTCTTCTTTTGCAGCAATAGCAGCCATCATACCACTTGCCCCACCGCCGATAACTAATATATCATACATATTTAATACTCCGATTAATCAACTTTTTTTCTAATAATGGAATACTCAGGAACCTTGTCCATTTTAATTTTAATAATCATCTGTGCATGTCTTGCAACATCAATAAGTTCACCGTTGTCATTATACATTTCCTCTGCAATAAACGAAAAATCAGTTCCATCAGGAGTAATCACCTCAAGATTATCCCCTTTGAAAAATCTGTTTCTCTGCTCTAAATAAGCAAATCCTGTTTCTTCATCATATTCCTTTACAACACCTATAATGGTGTAGTCTTGTATATATGTGTTACTAGTATATAACTGCTGATTTCCGTCAGGTTTGCCAAAGAAAAATCCAGGGGTGTATTCCCTATGGCTGACTTTTTCAAGTTCAGTAGCTATGGATTCATCAAACACATAATTATCGGGGTCTGCAAAATACTGGTCAATTGCCTTTCTGTAAGATTTAACTACAGTTGCAACATATAGCTCATTTTTTACTCTTCCCTCAATCTTAAAACTGTCAATTCCTGATTTTACAAGTTCAGGAATATGTCTTATCATGCACAGGTCCTTTGAGTTATATATAAAAGTTCCTCTTTCATTCTCAAAAACAGGCATATACTCACCGGGGCGTTTTTCTTCCATAAGATAATATTTCCATCTGCATGGATGAGCACAGGCTCCTTTATTTGCATCTCTGTATGTGAGGAAATTGCTCATAAGACATCTTCCGGAATATGAAATGCACATTGCCCCGTGAACAAATGCTTCAATTTCACAATCATCGGGAAGTTTATCTTTTATTTCTCTTATTTCTTCAAACGATAAATCCCTTGCAAGAATAATTCTTTTTGCACCAAGCTTGTACCAGGTCTGTGCACTTTTATAATTGGTATTGTTTGCCTGTGTACTGATATGAACTTCAAGATCAGGAGCAACTTCTTTTACAATAGAAAAAGTACCAAGGTCTGAAACTATAATTCCATCAGCACCAAGGTCATTGACCTCTTTTACAAAATCAGGAAAATCTTTAAGGTCTTCATTATGAGGTATTATATTTGCTGTTATATATACTTTTTTTCCTCTGTTATGAGCAAATTCTATTCCCTCTTTAATCTCTTCCATAGAAAAGTTTTGTGCAGCTACTCTGAGAGAAAATTCCTCCCCACCAATATATACAGCATCTGCTCCATACATAATGGCATACTTTAATTTGTTAAGACTTCCCGCAGGAGCAAGAAGCTCAGGTTTTTTTATAT
>JAZUPR010000117.1:0-7337 GCA_045605285.1 Clostridia bacterium
TTGAACTTCGTGACAGAGATGTTGTTGCTATTACAGAATCTGTTGTAGCTCGTTCTCAGGGAAACTACGCATCCGTTGATGCAATTGCACAGGATGTAAAAAATAAACTTGGCGGAGAAACAATTGGAGTAATATTCCCAATTCTCAGCAGAAACAGGTTTGCTATATGTCTTAGAGGTATAGCAAAGGGAGCAAAGAAGATTGTTCTTATGCTTAACTATCCAAGTGACGAAGTTGGTAATGCCATCGTATCACTCGACCAGCTTGATGAAGCTGGTATAAACCCATATACAGATGTCCTTACCGAAGAGAAATACAGAGAACTTTTTGGAGAAAACCCACATCCGTTTACACATGTAGACTATATCAAATACTATGGAGACCTCATTCGTGAGTGCGGTGCAGATGCAGAAATTATTCTTGCAAATGACCCAAGAGCTATTTTAAAGTATACTACTTCTGTGCTGAACTGTGATATACATTCAAGAGCTCGAACTAAGAGAATTCTTCGTGCAGCGGGTGCTGAGCGTGTAGTTGGTCTTGATGAAATCTTGTCAGAGTCTGTAAATGGCAGCGGATATAATGCAAAATACGGACTTCTCGGTTCAAACAAATCAACAGAAGACACAGTAAAGCTTTTTCCACACGAATGTTTTGACCTTGTTAATGATATATCTCAAAAATTTATGGAAAAGACTGGAAAACACATTGAAGTAATGGTATATGGCGATGGTGCATTCAAAGACCCTGTAGGAAAAATATGGGAGTTGGCTGACCCTGTTGTTTCTCCTGCATATACCAAAGGACTCGAGGGTACACCAAATGAGCTTAAACTTAAGTATCTTGCAGATAATGATTTTGCAGACCTTAAGGGAGAAGAACTTAAAAATGCAATTGAAAATGCAATAAAAGAAAAAGATAATGACCTTGTAGGAAGTATGGCTTCTCAAGGTACAACACCAAGAAGACTTACAGATCTTATTGGTTCTCTCTGTGACCTTACAAGCGGATCCGGGGATAAAGGAACTCCTGTTGTTCTTGTTCAGGGGTACTTTGATAACCTCACAGACTAATATAATTATAATACAGAAAGACCTTTGATATATATTATCAAAGGTCTTTCTGTATCTAGTTTATAAAGAAGTTGTGGTATATTAAGATTATAGAGTCACACCATCTTTAAATATGGAGATTTCCTCGTATCCATTCAATTCATTTTTTGAAGGTTTTCCGTTGGCAATTTCTATAACAAAATCTACCAATTCGTCTGTTAACGGATTTCCGTCAAGCACAGGACTTGCATCAAAATCCATCCAGTTTGATTTTTTTGTAAATATATTGTGGTTGGTTGCTATTTTTACTGTTGGCACACCTGTTCCAAGAGGAGTACCTCTTCCTGTGGTAAAGAGAATTATATGTACACCTGCAGCCATAAGATTTGTAATAGCTACCATATCGTTTCCTGGGCCATTCATTAATGATAATCCCGGTTTTGTAAGAACGTCACCGTATCCCAGTACATCGACAACGGGGGACAAACCACCTTTTTGAATACATCCAAGGGACTTTTCTTCAAGAGTTGTTATACCGCCAGCTTTATTTCCAGGTGATGGATTTTCATATATAACCTGATTGTATCTGATAAAATAATCCTTAAAATCATTTATCATATTTACAGTTTTGTCGAATACCTCTTCATTTACACATCTGTTCATAAGAAGGTGTTCTGCACCAAACATTTCAGGCACTTCTGTAAGAACAGCAGACCCACCGCACTGTGTGAGATAATCACAAAATCTTCCTACAAGCGGATTTGCAGTAATACCAGAATATCCGTCGCTTCCGCCACACTTAAGACCGACTTTAAGCTTTGATATATCCACAGGAACTCTCTGGAAAGTGTCCGCATATTTCTTTAACTCGTTAATGAGTTTTATACCTTCTTCAATCTCGTCATTTACATCCTGACAATTTAAAAATTTAACTCTTTTTTCGTTTATATCACCGAGCAGTTTTTTAAATTCGCCAATATTGTTGTTTTCACAACCAAGACCAAGTACAAGCACACCACCTGCATTTGGATGGTTTACAAGATTTCGAAGTATCTTCTGAGTTGTTTCGTGGTCTCCGCCAAGCTGAGAACAACCAAATGGGTGTGGAAAATACTTTGCACCGGTTTTCTTTGCAATCATCTCTGCAGATTTGTTTACACAGCCTACAGTATTAATAATCCAGATGTCATTTCTTATTCCTACATCACCGTTTTCTCTGACATAACCCAGGAATGTACGATTACTTTCCTTTTTTTCAAATTTTGAGTCCACAGGCTCATATGTATATTCGTTTTTTCCTGATAAATTAGTCTTTATGTTGTGGCTGTGAACGTGCTCATCTTTTTTGATGTCACATATTGCTTTTCCAATAGGCTGGCCGTATTTTATAATATTTTCTCCACATGCGATGTCTCTTAAAGCATACTTATGGCCATTGTCTATATTAACATATACATTGTCAATAGTATTAATCAACATATTTTGAAACCTCGCTATTTAAGAATGATAAATCCATATCCCAGAGTTTTGTATTTGATAATATTTCTTCCACAGATGCATTTTTTATAAATTCTATAATTTCTTTGTCGTCTGTTGCCATATCCTTCTTATAAAGATTTATAAGACAAGCAAGAGAAAAAACAAGGTTTTCAGGGAGTTTGCCCATTCTTTTTATGTATTCGGTTATAGACGGGAGAACTCTTACTTTGAACTTGCTTACTGAGTTAAGGGAAATTGATGCCCACTGATGCTGAATATATGGATTAGAGAATCTGTCAAGCACAGCGTTTGCATATTCTGTAAGCTCATTCAGAGGTAAGTCGAGAGTAGGAACAATTTCTTCAAAAACATTCTTTTTGATAAATGCTCTCATTTTTTCATCATCCATTGCTTCTTTAACAGTTTTAATGCCGGAAAGCATAGCGTGAGCAACAGTAGATGTATGAGCTCCGTTTAATATTCTTACCTTTCTTGTGCGGTACATAGACATATCGTCTGTCCATATAACATTAAGACCTGATTTGCAAAGTGGAAGCTCGTCTTCAAAAGATTTTTCACCTTCAATAACCCAAAGGTGGAAGTATTCTGATGTATCAAGCATGTT
This sequence comes from Clostridia bacterium, assembly GCA_045605285.1. GTDB lineage: Bacteria > Bacillota > Clostridia > UMGS1810 > UMGS1810 > RGIG4708. Next base: position 3,157 of record JAZUPR010000117.1, read on the forward strand.
GTCTTCGTAAGGAAGGTCAATCTTTTCACCGCGTGGATATCCTGTAACGATTCTGTCTACCAAGGTGTTCATAAAGTAGTTTTTCTCATTTACAAATGCTATAAATTCATCGCCAAGATTCCAGTCATCTGCATATTTTAAAATAATGCTTTTAAGGGTTGAACCGTTTTTGTCTATAAGTTCACAAGGGAGGAATACAAATCCGTCAAGACCCTGCTTAAATCTTTCGTACAAAAGAACTGTAACCTTTGCAGGGAAAGATTTTTGAATCCTGTCGGTAAGCATATCTTCTTTTTCGTAGGAAATTCCAGACTCTGTTGTGTTTGATATCACAAATCTGAAATCAGGATTTTTTGCAAGGTCGATAAATGCTTTGTAGTCAGTATATGGATTTACACATCTTGAAACTGATGTGATAACCTGTGACTCTACTTTTTCTTCGCCGTTTTCTATACCGCGGATTATGTGAGTGTATATGCAGTCCTGTTTCTCAAGCATTTCACACATACCCTGTTCAATAGGCTGAACAATAACAACGCTTCCGTCAAAATTGCCTTTTTCGTTTGCTATATCTATCATCCAGTCTGCAAATGCTCTTAAAAATCCGCCCTCACCAAACTGAATCACTTTTTCTTTTCTAATTGGTTTTTTGTATGCTTCATTAATTTTCATAATAAATCTCCTTAGAAATTAAAATAATTTTTTGCGTTATTATAACTGATATCAGAAGCTATTTTTACAAGCATATCCTTGTTGAGTGGATATTCACCCTCTTCGGCCCACTTGCCGAGAAGATTACATACCAATCTTCTGAAATAATCGTGTCTGGTGTATGATACAAAGCTTCTTGAGTCTGTAAGCATACCAATGAATGTTGGAAGAGTTCCAAGGTTTGCCAAGGCACTAAGATGAGCCTCCATTCCGTCTCTGTGGTCATTAAACCACCAGGCAGAACCAAACTGGATTTTTCCGTAGTATCCGCCTTTCTGGAAACAACCAAGCATTGTTCCAATGACAAAGTTATCTTTTGGATTAAGAGAATATATGATTGTCTTTGGAAGTGCATCCTCCTTTTCAAGTGTTCCAAGGATTTTTCTTAGTCCGTCAGCAATCTGGAAGTCGTTTACACTGTCAAAACCTGTGTCGGGACCTAGTTTTTCAAACATAAGAGGATTGTTGTTTCTCTGTGCACCAATGTGCAACTGCCATACCCAGCCTCTCTTTGCATATTCTTTTCCGTAGAATACAAGGTTGTCTATCATTTCCTGGTCGAGTGAGTCTATAGCATGGTCTGCAAGTCTGCATCCGTTTGAGTGGAAGTAGTCAAGCCTGTCTGTGATGTCGTCACTCATAAAGTATGGATTTGGTCTGAATGCAGGAATAACCTTGACATCAAAATCTTTTAATGCTTTATGATATTCGAGAGTGTCGTATGGTGCATCAGTAGTACATATTGTCTCAACGTTTGATTCTTTTATAAGAGCTCTTACTCTGCCTTCAGGTGAGTCAAGTTTTTTGTTTATAATATCCCAGGCTTTTCTTGCATTATCTTTGCATAAAGGCTCGTCAAAGGAAAAATATTTTTTCAACTCCATATGTGTCCAGTGATAAATAGGATTGCCTATAAGCAGTGATACTGTCTCTGCAAATTTTTCCCATTTTTCGTAATCATCTGCGTCTCCTGTTATGTATCTTTCGTCAACGCCGACGGTTCTCATTTGACGCCATTTGTAGTGGTCACCACCCAAAAACAATTCTGTTGCATTTTTAAATTGGTGATTGTCGGCAATCATCTTTGGACTAATGTGACAATGATAATCGATAATAGGTAAGTCCTTAATGTTTTTGTACAAATACTTTGCTGTTTTGTTTTTTAGCATAAAATCATCAGACATAAATTTCATATCAATACTCCCTTATATTTTATTGACTTTCAAAAATATATTTGATATATTAATATTAGTAATAAAATTGACTTTTTGCCATACAAATACTGACATTTTTTTGAACGATATTGACAAATGGGGTGACAAAACATGTATAAAGAACAAATAATTTTTAATAATCCCAAAATGCCCGTGTTTTCAACGAAGTGTAATAGAGAACCTAATAATTTTCATTTTCATCCTGAACTTGAGCTTATTTATGTAATTTCCGGGGAAATGAAGGTTAAATCAGAGAATAATACCTATTCTATTAATAGTGAACAGGTTTTGTTTGTAAACAGCAGTACGCCGCACTCTACAATATACAAAAGTAAAGATTTTTCGGGATTGCTCGTGCAATTTCGAAATCCATTTTCGGGAAAGGGACATTTTGGATATTTGTATAGATTTTTTTCGCCGGACCGTGAAGGTTTGTATGTGTTTTCTGATGATATGGAAAAAAACATTATAAAGTATGCCATAGAGGATATTTCGAAGACCAATATTGGCAATGATTCTGTTTCACAATGCCTTGTTGCATCCGAGATGTATAAAATTTTATCTGTACTTTATGATAAAAATCTTATATATTCTCCTGAAACGGAATTAACAAATAATAAAGAGATAGAGAGACTTATACCTGTTTTAGAATATATTGATTTAAACTATTCTCAGCAAATTTCACTTTCGACACTTAGTGATATATTGAATTTGAATGATTATTATTTTTGCAGAATTTTTAAAAAATCACTTGGGTGCACAGCTACTGATTACATAAACTATGTGAGAACATATTATGCAAGTAATATGCTTCTTGAAGATAAAAATATTGTTGATATATGTTATGAAACAGGTTTTTCTTCACTTTCTTACTTTAACAGAACATTTAAAAAGTATTTTATGTATCCACCATCTGTGTATAGAAAAATTGCAAAAAATCCCCATAATCTTATATAGTAAAAATTGCTGGAGGACTTACAGGTATTATCTTGTATCTTCAGATTGATGTTGAAATTTCGTGACAGACCACATATGTTGTTTTAGTGTTGTTTTCATACGTTTGTATGATAAGTTTAGCAGTAATAGTAAAAGGATTATATAAAGAACAAATAATTAACGTTTAGTATAAGGAGAGCTATTATGAAAAAGGGAAACGTGTGGGCATTGCTCCCCATAGGCATATTTTTGGTATTATATCTGGGATTGGGAATAGTTTTTGAATATGTTATGAAAATTCCAATGGGATTTTATAATATACCTATTGTTGTTGCATTTCTTGCAGCATTACTTGTTGCTTGTCTTCAAAACAAAAAGCTATCTTTTGAAGATAAATTAGAAAAAATGGGCAAGGGTATAGGTGACAAAAACATTGTTACCATGATACTGATTTTTCTCGAGGCAGGTATTTTTGTGGGTGTGGTTGGTCGCTCCAGTGCGGAGAGTGTGGCATATTTTATGCTTTCTGTAATTCCGGTTCAGTATGCGGTTGCAGTTCTGTTTGTTGTAAGTTGTTTTGTCTCGGTTGCCATGGGCACATCCGTAGGTACAATCACTCTCTTAACCCCTATTGCAGTTGCTGTGTCAAAGGCATCTTCATTTGATATGTCTTTGTGTGTTGCCTCAATCATGGGTGGAGCAATGTTTGGAGATAATCTCTCGTTTATATCAGATACAACTATTGCTGCATGTAACGGTCAGGGATGTCAAATGAAAGATAAGTTCAAAGAAAATTTCTTTATTGCACTTCCTGCTGCAATTGTTACTGTGGCAATAATTCTCTTCTTATCTTTTGGTGAGGATATATCAGGAGTTGTTTCGGGTGATTATAATCTTGTACAGATAATTCCATATATACTTGTTCTCGTTGGCGGGATTGTTGGAATAAATGTATTTGTTGTTCTTCTGGCAGGCATTGTTTCAGGCTCTGTTATAATGCTTGCAACAAAAGCAACAACCTCTACAGCACTTCTTGCAAATATGGGTAGCGGAGCATCAGGAATGTTTGAGACAGCTATGGTGGCAATACTTGTTTCCGCTATCTGTGCTCTTATAAGATGTCATGGAGGATTTGATGCAATTTTATATGGCATCAGAAAAATATTTAAAGGAAAAAAAGGCGGTCAGTTGGGTATAGGAGCCCTTGTGGGTGCTCTTGATATAGCCACAGCAAATAACACAGTTGCCATAGTAATGGCAAATCCAATAGCCAAAGAAATTTCCGATGAATATGGAATTTCCCCTCGTACAACAGCATCC
>JAZUPR010000118.1:0-1712 GCA_045605285.1 Clostridia bacterium
GATTCCATGGTGAATCACTACACAGTGAATAAGAAAAAAAGAAGCACAGATTTATACAGCCCCGGAGGACAATCCGGCAAACGCCCTGACAGAGCAACCATTGTCTATTGCAATAGAATAAGACAAGCCTTTCCGGGAGTGCCCATTATAATTGGCGGAATTGAAGCAAGTCTTAGAAGATTCTCTCATTATGACTACTGGGACAACAAGGTGCGTCGCTCCATAATATTTGATTCAAGAGCCGATATTCTTATATACGGAATGGGTGAAAAACCTATAGTTGAGATTGCATCGGCGCTTAAGGACGGCAAAGCTCTGGGAGAAACAGACATAAAAGGTTGTTGCTATATAAGAAAAACTACAGAAAATCTGGAAAATTTTATAGAAATTCCCTCTTTTGAAGAGGTAGCGGAGGACAAGGTAAAATACTGTGACGCCACAAGGATACAGTTTGAAAATCAAGACCCCATAAGAGGAAAAACCCTTGTGCAAAAACACGGTGACAGATATCTGGTGGTAAACAGTCCAATGATGCCTCTTTCTCAAAAAGAGCTTGATGATGTATATTCTCTTCCATATATGAGAACATATCATCCGTCTTATGAGGTTTTGGGCGGTGTACCTGCCATAGAAGAAGTAAAGTTCAGCATTACAAACAACAGAGGTTGTTATGGCTCCTGCAATTTTTGTGCTCTGACATTTCATCAGGGAAGAATTGTTCAGTCAAGAAGTGCAGAATCTGTAATAGCTGAAGCAGAGGAAATGGCAAAGGACAAGGATTTTAAAGGCTACATTCACGATGTAGGAGGTCCTACTGCAAACTTTTACGGGCCGTCTTGTGAAAAACAGCTTAAGTGCGGAACCTGTAAAGACAGACAATGTCTATTTCCCACTCCATGCAAAAATCTAAAAATAAGTCACGAAAAATATCTTGAGCTTTTAAGGAAATTAAGAAAAATCCCAAATGTAAAAAAGGTATTTATCCGCTCCGGTATAAGATATGATTATCTGATAAACGACAGAAATGATGACTTCTTTTACGAACTATGCAAACACCACATAAGCGGACAATTAAAGGTTGCACCTGAGCACATATCGGACAAAGTTTTATCTAAAATGGGAAAATCATCCAAAGATGTATATGACAGATTTTGCAAAAAATTCTATGAAATAAACGAAAAGCTTGGCAAAAAGCAATTTCTTGTTCCCTATCTAATGTCAAGTCATCCCGGGAGCACTCTTTCTGATGCAATTGAACTTGCAATGTATCTTAAAGAGCGACACATGCATCCTGAACAGGTACAGGATTTCTATCCCACTCCGTTCACTATATCCACCTGTATGTTCTATACAGGGATAAACCCTCTGACAGGCGAAAAGGTATATGTGCCTAAGGACATGGAAGAAAAGCAGATGCAACGAGCACTGTTGCAATATGACGACCCAAAAAACAGAAATCTTGTAATAAAAGCACTTAAAAAAGCCGGAAGAGAAGATCTGATAGGCTACGGACCAAAATGCCTGATAAAACCATCTTCGTCCAATAAAACCGGTTTATTTAATAAAAACAAAAAACAAATAAAAAATTTAAGGAGTAAATCATGAACACACAAATAATAAACGGTACTCAACTTGCAAAAAAAATAAAGGAAAATCTTGCATCAGAGGTTACAAGCCTTAAAGAACAAGGCATAAACCCAGGACTTGCTGTA
>JAZUPR010000119.1:0-4219 GCA_045605285.1 Clostridia bacterium
ATGAAAAAATATCTTATTCTGACTATTATAATATTATTTTCAATATTCTCATCGGCATTTTCGGTTGGATATATATTTAAAAAGAAAAGGGGTTGATTAAATGTTACAGATTTATTTTAATATATCTTACATATTCATAATGCCCCTTGTTTTAGGAGCATTACTAGGATTAGCTCTTATAAAAATAAAAAAAACATACATTTTTTCGGTAGCATTATTGACTATATGTGTAGTTTTATGGTGCATTATACCCAATATAGACACACACGGCAACGAAGGATTTGGGATTATGCTCTGGATGTATTCCCTTTTTACTGCAGCATTTTCAGCTTTTGAAGCAATAAAGATTGTTATAAGAAAACGCAAAGAGAGGGGCTGAATATATATGAATTATAAAAAAAGCAGAAACTTAATGTTGGCAATCATCGCTATTATATTGTTTATCATATATCTTCGAGCATTGTTTTTGCCTGGATTATGGCATGGTGATGCGTTTCTTTTCAAGCAGAAAGACGGAACATTTAAAGGCTCGGATATTTATGCGGAATATGAAATGTCTGCTATCCCTGCAGATTATGGAACTGATATTGATTTTTCTGTGAATGGCAAAATTAAGCATTACAAAATAAAATATGATAATGTTGAATACACTACAGAGGTTGATATTTTTGAAAATGACAATGTTATTTTCTCCGGCAAAGCTATAGGCGCCGGTGACGGATGGATATTGCTCGAAGATGACTTTCAATCATCAGAGCAAATTATATATCACACCGGGAATTATGTTCCTACCGAAGAAGAACTATATCCGGGATATACAAAGTTATACACCTGGTCGGTCTCAAGCAAAACCGATACTCGTGGCGAGCCATATATGTTGTTTCTTATATTGGTGTTTGGTGTAATATTGTTTCTGGATATAAAATTTCCAAATTTATTCTGGATACTTGAGCACAGGCTTGATGTGGACGGCGGTGAACCAAGCGACTGGTATCTGCTTGGACAAAAGTTTGGCAGAGTTGTGTTGGCTATAGCTATACCGGTATGTATGGTTGTGACATTTACAATAAAGTAAAAGAGTTGATTTATAATGAAAAATATGTATTTACCCGAGGCGAAAAATGACAGTTTATTTTCAATTATCGGAAATACTGACGCTTTGATAATCATGGCATACGGAATAATATTTCTTGTGCTGATTATACTCATTGTAATTATGATATATAAAAAAAGAAAGGGTGGCAAATTATGAAAAAAATATTATCTGTTATTCTGGCATTATGTATGTTGATTTCTGCTATAGGATGCTCTGCAGAAGATGGGCTGAGTGAAATTGAAGTACAAAAATTTGTGACAGTAAAAATTCCTTTTCCTGACACAATTGAGGACAGAAACTCATGGCTTACCCGAGCAAAATACAAAAATGGTGACGGAGTTATCCCCCTTTCAATGTATTACAACGGTTATGTGTATGCCACAATACCGGTTAAAAATAAAGACATAGAAATCGAGGCTTTTGTCCCCGAGGAAACAGAATTTACCGACGCAGACGACTCAGATTATAATTTTCACACTGCAAAGATGCTTTCAAGGGTCGGTATTATAAGGGGCAACGAAAATGGTGAGGCAAACTTAGGCAGCAATGTGACTCGTGCAGAAGCTGTTACCATGGTTATGAGACTTATAGGTCTTGAGTTTATGCCCGAGGCTCACGCCATTACAAATTTTGATGATGTATATAAAAGCGACTGGTATTACCCCACAATAATGGGCGCATATATGTGCGGCATAGTAAAGGGCGACTCAGAAAAAACATTTTCTCCCATGAGAAATGTAACGAGAGAAGAAGTGACTGTTATGACCGCAAGAGCGTTAAAATTTGCCGGACTCAGATGCTCACCGCTGATACACGAAAACAGTGCGGATAAAGATAAAATATCAGACTGGGCAAAGTCATCCTATGAACACATTGGACGAAATTACATATCTGACTATGACGATACCGACCCTGAAAATCCTGTGAGAATTTTGGATCCAAAAAAAGATGCAACAAGAGCTGACATTGCATATCTTTTATACAATATTCAGGACGATTGTCAGATATATGCAAATGACCTGGCAATTCAGTTTGGTTTTGACAAAAACATGCCCACAATTGACGGTTCAACATCTACATACCCTTTTACACAGGCTGTATACGGTGCCCTGTTTTGCAACGGTCAGACACATGAAAAATTCCCCATAAAGCATTCAAAGAGCCACACATCATATCAGCGTCTTATAAATGGTGAGGTTGATATGCTCTTTGCATCGGTATATCCTGCAAGTGATATACTCAAAATGGCAGAAGATAAAGGTGTAGAGCTTGAGCTTATCCCCATAGCCTACGATGCAATGGTATTTTTTACAAACAAGGACAATCCCACGACCGGTCTTACCAAAGAACAAATAAGCAACATTTATGTAAATGATGCCTATGATAACTGGTCAGAGGTTGGCGGAAGTAATGCCCTGCTTTATCCATACTGCAGAAACAACGACTCAGGCAGCCATGCACAAATGGAAAAGCACTTTTTAAACGGAAATGAAATTCACCCGGAAGTACAGAAAGAAACATCCTATACAATGTCTAATGTGCTTACCGATGTTATGGCGGCAAAAACTGATAATCCCCTTGGATATGGTCTTGGATACAGCATATATTACTACTATCACAACATGGATATGTTCTATGATGTGCATAACAACTTAAAGCTTCTTGCAATAGACGGAGTATATCCTACTGACGAAACAATAGCAGACGGTACATATCCCCTTTCAAACAATACTTACATAGTTATAAGAAAAGATACACCAGAAAATGCTCCTGCCAGAAAAATGGCAGAATTTATGCTCACAGAGGCAGGTCAGGATTGTGTTGAACACGCAGGTTTCGGAAGACTGATAAAAAGTAAATAGAGTACAAAAAAGGTAGATACTTTTCGTATCTACCTTTTTATGATTCATACATTTTTTGTATGGCTTTCTTTTTGATTATCTGATAGCAAATAAGATTCATAACAACCAAAAATACAACCACGGCTACACACAAAACGCAGGTATTTATATGATTTATAGATACCTTTTTCGTTTTTTGCACCATAATTCCGGATTACACCTGTTATGGATAACGATGCATCCTTATCAAATAGTTTAATATCAGCTTCATTGTACTCTCAAAGTATTGTAAATTCAAGTGAATTCAACTAAAGTCAATTCTTAATTTGTTTCGAATAATCATTAAAAAAACAAGAAATACTATTAACAAATTTTGAAAAAGGATGAATTAATATATGGCTACATTAAAAATAACCAAAAACAACTTTCAAAAAGAGGTTATAGAGAGCACCAAACCTGTGCTATTGGATTTTTTTGCAAGCTGGTGCGGACCTTGCAAAAGCATTTCTCCTATTATAGATGAAATTTCGCAGGAGTATCCAGAAATTAAAGTATGTAAGGTAAATATAGATGAAGAAAAAGAAATTACATCAAAATTTGATATTATGAGTGTTCCCACACTTTTGGTAATAAAAGACGGTAAAGTAGTAAAGCAATCAGTTGGGTTAAAGCCTAAAAACCAAATTATTGAAATGCTTAAATAACAGATTAAATTAAGCAAGTTGCTTTTGCTTTAAGGAGAATAAGAAATGGGAAAGATATATGATATAATTATAATTGGTGGAGGTCCTGCGGGATATACAGCGGCAATTTACACATCAAGAGCCGGTCTTGACACACTTGTGCTTGAGAAAATCTCAGCAGGAGGACAAATGACTCAAACCGCACAGGTAGACAATTATTCGGGCTTTCCAGATGGAACTGACGGACATACATTGGGAATTAAAATGCAACAAGGTGCCGAACGATTTGGCGCAAAAACTCTGATATCAGAAGTTGTCGAGGTGAATTTTAAAGACAAAATTAAAACTATTAAAACATCTGACGGAGTATTTTTATCTCACAGTGTTATAATTGCAACAGGCGCCGAGCATAAGCAACTTGGACTTGACAATGAAGAAAAATTAATTGGCAAGGGTGTAGGATATTGTGCTGCGTGCGACGGGATGTTTTATAAAGGAAAAACTGTTGTAGTTATAGGAGGTGGAAATTCCGCAGCGGCAGATGCTCTGTTGCTTTCTAAAATATGCAAAAAGGTTATTATAGTTCACAGAAGAGACAC
>JAZUPR010000120.1:0-2642 GCA_045605285.1 Clostridia bacterium
TACGATCCGACTTCATCTGAAATCATGGCAGTTCTGTGCTTGTCAGATTCAATTACTGACCTTAAAAACAAACTATCTTCAATGGTTGTCGGATATAACTATAACGGAGAGCCTGTAACCTGTGGCCAACTTAATGCCGCAGGGGCAATGACAGCTCTTTTAAAAGATGCTATTAAACCAAACCTTGTACAGAGCTTAGAGGGTACGCCTGCTCTTGTTCACGGTGGACCATTTGCAAATATTGCACATGGTTGTAATAGCGTTATTGCTACAAAACTTGCTCTTAAACTCTCTGATTATGCTATCACAGAAGCAGGTTTTGGAGCAGACCTTGGTGCTGAAAAGTTTTTTGATATTAAGTGCAGATATGCAAATCTTAAGCCTTCTGCAGTTGTTTTGGTTGCTACTATCAGAGCACTCAAAATGCACGGTGGAGTAGAAAAGAATGATTTGAATATAGAAAACCTTGATGCACTTTCAAAAGGTATGCCAAATCTTTTAAGACACCTTGAAAACATTACAGAAGTTTATAAATTACCTTGTGTTGTTGCAATTAACAAATTCCCTACAGATACAGATAATGAGGTAGAGCTTGTTATAGAACGCTGCAAAGAACTTGGTGTAAATGTTGTTCTTTCCGATGTCTGGGCAAAAGGCGGAGAAGGCGGAGTAGAACTTGCAAATGAAGTTGTAAGACTTTGCGAGTGCGAAAACAGTTTCTCATTTAGCTATGATTTAAATGATTCCATTGAAAATAAAATTGAAGCAGTTGTTAAAAAGGTGTATCACGGAGACGGTGTTGAATTTACTCCGGCTGCTAAGAGACAAATTTCAGAGCTCGAAAAATTTGGCTTTGGAAAGCTTCCAATCTGTGTTGCAAAAACTCAGTATAGTTTTTCCGATGACATGAAAAAGATAGGTGCACCTGAAAACTTTAAAGTAACCGTAAGAAATGTAAAAATTTCTGCCGGTGCAGGATTTGTGGTTGTTCTTACAGGAGAGATTATGACAATGCCTGGTCTTCCAAAAGTTCCGTCTGCAGAAAAAATTGATGTAGATGAAAACGGTGTAATATCCGGATTGTTCTAATTATAAAGGGGATATAATATGACATTTAACAGAGCGAACGTTCTATTGCCCAAAAAAAATATCAATATGACAAAATGGGCTGTTGTTGCTTGTGACCAGTACACATCACAGTTGGATTACTGGGAAAGGGCATATGATACGGTCGGGAAAAATCCATCCACATTGAAAATGATTGTTCCGGAGGTTTATCTGGAATCTGACAATGTTGATAAAATCATTAAAGATGTAAATGATACAATGACTCAGTATCTGAATGATGATATATTTACTGAATATAATAACACATATATATATGTAGAAAGAACACTTGCAAATGGTGATATCAGACGAGGAATTGTAGGTATGGTCGACCTTGAAGACTATGATTACATGGTTGGCTCCAAGACAAAAATCCGTGCCACTGAAGGCACTGTTGTGTCCCGCATACCGCCAAGACTTAAGGTTCGTAAAAACGCACCATTGGAGCTTCCTCATATTATGATGCTCATTGATGATGCATCCTGTGATATTATAGAATCAAACTCTTCTATAACAGATTCCTTTGAAAAGGTTTATGATTTTGACCTCATGGAAAATTCAGGACATATTACAGGTTATAGAATGAGTGAATCTGCTTGTCAGATGCTTGAAGAAAAGCTAGGTAAATTAGAAGATGTCAATTTGTTTAATACAAAATATAATGTTAATGAGACATCACCTCTTATATATGCCATGGGGGACGGAAACCACTCTCTTGCTACTGCAAAGGCTTATTATGAAGAACTAAAATCAGAAATAGGAGAGGAATCTGCAAAAAAAACTCCTGCAAGATATGCTTTGTGTGAGCTTGTAAATTTGCATGATTCATCCTTGCAGTTTGAGGCCATTCACAGAGTGGTGTTCAATGTTGATGCACAAGACTTCTTAAAAGAGTTTTCTTCCATATATAATATATCTTATGAGCCCGATGCTAAGGGTCAGAGCTTTGTCTTTGTATATGGTGATACCAAGAAGAAAATTACTGTTACAAATCCTAAGGAATATCTTACTGTTGCTACTGTTCAGAATTTTATTGATAACTACATAAAAAATCATAATGCTTCTGTTGATTACATACACGGGGAAGATGTTGTATGTGATTTGTGCAAAGATTTAGGAAACATTGGTATAATTTTTGATTCAATGGATAAAAATGATTTGTATAAATCAGTTATACTTGACGGTGCACTACCCAGAAAGACTTTTTCTATGGGAGAAGCATGTGATAAAAGGTTTTATGTAGAGGCCCGCAAAATAAGATAAAATCCAAAAAATTACCAAAAAACTATTGACAAATAAATATTTATCAATTATAATTAATTTTGTTGCGACAAAGCAGCAAAATTAATATGGCGGAATAGCTCAGTTGGCTAGAGCATGCGGTTCATACCCGCAGTGTCGATGGTTCAAGTCCATTTTCCGCTACCAGAAAAAAGACTATTCCACAGGAATAGTCTTTTTTCAATGAAGCGTTCCTTTGGAACATTAAGTAGTCTATGACAATGAAGACGCAATGCTAATGAAACAGGATATCG
>JAZUPR010000121.1:0-3579 GCA_045605285.1 Clostridia bacterium
GCTCCTGCAGCAAGAACAAGAGAGAGAATTTTTCTTGTACTGACAAAACCGCCATGGCAGTTGATTTCAACAACATCTTCTCCTGTGTATGTGTGCGGAGCGCGCATTACAGACACAAGCACTTCGTCAACAATGTTTCCGTCATTATCCTTTATAAAGCCGTAATTTATAGTGTTTGAAGCCATATCGGACAGTTTCTTTCTCTGTTTGTTATGAAAAATTCTGTCTGCAACAGAAATGGCATCTTCTCCGCTGATTCTTATAATTGCAATACCGCCCTCGCCCGGAGGAGTGGATATTGCAGCGATGGTATCGTCTAAAATATACATAAAAAATCTCCTTAAAATACAGAAAAAGAGCAGGCAACATTAAAAAATATTGCAAGCCCTTTCACAGCTTAGTAAATATAAATCTTAAGATTATTTTTTAAGTGCAATAACAACTTTTCTGTTTACACCCTGTCCAACGCTGTAGGTTGTAACATAAGGGTCGTCCTGAAGTGTTGCATGAATAATTCTTCTCTCATAAGCATTCATTGGCTCGAGAGTAGTGTTTCTGCCTGTTTTGGCAACTTTTTTTACAAGTTTCTTTGCAAGGCTCTCTAAAACTGCATTTCTTTTTTCTCTGTAGTTTTCTGTATCAAGAGAAACCTTTACAAAATCGTCATCGCCTCTGTTTACCACAAGGCTTGTAAGGTGCTGAAGAGCATCGAGAGTTTCGCCTCTTTTTCCTATTACCATGCCCATATCAGGACCTGAAAACTCAACATTTAGAACACCGTCTTCATCTGTGGCATCGACAGTTACTTCCTCGCCCATTATAGCAAAAAGTCCGTCGAGGAATTTCTTTGCTTTTTTATCGGCACCGCCATTTAAAGTAACAATGACTTTTGCGTCTTTTCCGCCTATACCGAGAAAACCTTTTGAGCCTTCCTCGATAGTATATATTTCAACATCGTCTATGCCGACGCCAAGCTCGGCAAGTGCAGCCTGTATAGCTTCTTCTTTGGTTTTAGCTGATTTTTCTACGCTAAGCATTAATTTTCAACCTCTTTTCTTTTTCTTGTTGTATCTGGCAGCCTTCTCTGCTCTAATCTTTTCTAAAACAAGCTCCTGGTCAGAAATTTCTGCCTGAAGCTTTTTCTTGTAGTAACCGTTAAGCAAAAGAGTCTGTGCAAGAGATACTACGTTTGAAACAGACCAGTAAATACCAATTGTTGCAGGGAGAGTAAAGGTTATCCAAAGTGTCATAAGGGGCATTATAACGCTCATTGACTTTGTCATGCTCTCCGAAGAATTTGCTGAAGATGACTTTTTCTGGTCGGGAGAGAGAACTCTTTCTTTTTTAACCGGCTCCTGGTCGTTTTTCTTTTCCTTGTTTCCAGCTATTGCAGTGGTAATCTTGCTGGAAAGATATGTGGTCAGTGCAGCAAAAACAGGAATTGCCCAAAGCACTGATATCTTTGATATACTCGGTGTTGCAGATATATCCATACCAAGGAAATCAAAGTTTATAAGGTTGTTTGCCTTGGCAATAAGAATCTGAGCCATATTAGCAGCTTTACCTGTGAGGTCACCGAATTTTGCTATAAATTCAGGGTTGGCAAGATACTGTTCTCTAAGAATCGCAACCTCTGCATCGCTCTGATGGAGCATATAAGTAATAGGGCTGTATATAACCCTGTATAGTCCAAAAAGTATTGGAAGCTGAATGAGAAGTGGCAGACATCCGCCTGCGGGATTTACTCCGTATTCCTTGTACAGCTTCATGGTTTCTTCGCTGAGTTTTTGCTGGTCGTTGGCGTACTTTTTCTGTATTTCAGCTACCTTTGGCTGAATTTGCTGCATCTTGGTGGTAGATTTTTGTTGTTTAAGACCAAGAGGCAAAAGCAAAAGCTTTATAAAAATAGTAAATATAATAAGGGACCAGCCGTAATTTCCTACAAAATCATAAATAAATCCCAAAATATAACCAAGAGGGATTATAATAAGTGTTTTAAACATACGTCAAACCTCCTATTTGAGAGGATCGTAACCGCCATCGTTCCAGGGATGGCACTTTAACAATCTTCTTACAGCAAGACAACTGCCTTTTATGGTACCATATTTCTCTATAGCCTCTATAGCATAAGAGGAGCAGGTGGGATAAAACCTGCAGCAAGGTTTTTTAAATGGCGAAATAAATTTTCTGTAAAATTTAATTACTCCGATAAGCAGTTTCTTCATAATAATTCTGACCTTTTTAAGCAGTAATGCATAGCCTTGTCTACATCGTCAAGTGTTGCATTTTCCATTTTGGAGCGTGCGACCACAATAACATTATACCCCTGCTTCATAAGAGGGGAATATTTTTGCCAACACACGCGGATAAGCCTTTTTGCGCGGTTTCTGTCTACTGCGCGTGAAAGCTTTGACACGGTGATGCCTATTTTGTTACTGTCGGTACGGTTTTTTACATAATGAAGAACGATATAAGAGGACACCCATTTGTCTCCTCTTCGGTATGCATATCTGAAATCCCGGTTTTCTTTTATAGTTCCTTTCATAAAAAACCTCCGGAAATCAAACAGAGAATTTTAAAGGCAAATATTAAGAAAAAGACCACAAACACCCTGTGGTCTTCTTAAGATAAAGATTAAATTAAGCTGATAATACTTTTCTACCTTTTAATCTTCTGCGAGCTAAAACTTTTCTTCCGTTAGCATCACTCATTCTCTTTCTGAAGCCATGAATTTTACTTCTGTGTCTTACATTTGGCTGATATGTTCTTTTCATAACTAACACCTCCTTAAGCGCTATGTCTATAAAAAGTGCATCGCCCTATAAGGGGAATTCACTTAACACTTTTATATTCTTGGGCTTATAGCCAAAATACATTATATATCAAATTCTATCTTTTGTCAATACAAAATTATTTGTGAATTAAAAACAAGATATATTTTGCATCGTTGTATGCCTTTGTAACTTATGATTATTTCTCACTCACATCATTGTGTTTGCGGTAATATTTTATTTTTTCGTACATCTTAACAGCCTCGAGTCCACCCGGGGAAAGCTCTCTCCCAAATTCACCGTTTTCCCTGTAAAAGCCTTCATTGGTAATAACGTCTGTGTAAAAAAGCATATCATCTGTAAATTTTCTATATTCGTCACCCTCAAAGGACAACACATCAAAAACCTTGTTCATAAGAAACATTGTGGAAAAATCTCCGCCAAAGCCGGGTGTAAAATCGGGAAGAACCTCTTTTGCAGCCCTGTTTGCATATATGATGTAGGGAGTTGCATAATAGTTTGTAAGTCCCTCGGCTGTAGCGCGGTCAATGTTTATGCCAAGCTGATGATAAACAAAATTTCCGTTTCCAAGCCAAGGATTGTGGTCGCCAAAGGCAACAAAAAGCACAGGCTCAGTTTCTTTTTCTATTTCATTTATAAGATTTTTAAGCTCTTTTCCTGTCTCGGCAATTCCCGCAAGGTAGTTGTTTAAAATATAATATGCCTCGTCCGTCATATCCTTGGTCTTTCTGGCATATTCAATTCCTCGATCGAGCATATAGTCGTTGTACGGACCGTGATTCTGATA
>JAZUPR010000122.1:0-2096 GCA_045605285.1 Clostridia bacterium
ATGCCTATAAATCCTTTGAACTAATAAATAATAAAGACTTTTACTGGAAAAAAATTACAGGCCCTGTGTGTGTGGACGGACTTTCCTCTCTTCGTCATATATTGTCAAACCATCTTGCAGTATCGGGCATAGAAGAAGCAGGATTTTATGTGATTGGCACAAAAAAAGATGATTCCCGCCATATTGCAGTTGCCATTCCCTGTGACAAAGGCTTTTGCCCTATGCCCGACCTTTCAGATTGTTGCTCTTACGAAAATGGGTTTCATATAGTCGGCGTTCACCTTGCAGACGATGGACAGTATTTTGAAAAATACTTGCAAAATGAGAAATAATTTATTATAATGTATACGTTAATATATAAAAGGAGAATATACAATGTTTAGAAAAACTATCAAATTCACATCGCTAATAATGTGTATGATGCTCGGCATGGGCGGATGTGCCACCACAGAAACTACCCCCAAAAAAGTAAAGGTTGAAATGGAAGATGGCACAACCTTTGTTATGGAGCTTTATCCCGAGTATGCACCAAAGACTGTTGAAAATTTTCTCTCACTTGTAGAGAGTGGGTTTTATAATGGACTCACATTCCACAGAGTTGTTCCCGGTTTTGTAGTTCAGGGCGGTTGCCCCGAGGGAACAGGAATGGGTGGAAGCGGCAAAAATATTGAGGGAGAGTTTTCGTCAAACGGATTTTCCAAAAACACACTTTCTCATCAAAAAGGTGTTGTATCAATGGCTAGAGCACAGGCTCCCAACTCTGCAAGCAGCCAGTTCTTTGTGTGTGTAGATGATGCCACATTCTTAGACGGAAACTACGCAGCATTCGGTAAGGTTGTCGAGGGATATGAAAATGTAGAAAAAATTGCCTCTGTCAGAACAGACCTTAACGATAAGCCAATGACACCTGTTGTTATGAAAAATGTATCAGTAGTTACAGAATAAGGATGAAAAATTTGTGTTATTTTTTTAACATAACATATTGCATAAATTTGTAAAATATAGTA
Organism: Clostridia bacterium; assembly: GCA_045605285.1. Classification (GTDB taxonomy): domain Bacteria; phylum Bacillota; class Clostridia; order UMGS1810; family UMGS1810; genus RGIG4708. The sequence goes on from JAZUPR010000122.1 coordinate 1,008, forward strand.
AAATATAAATAATAGTTTTATATACTAAAGGAGGAATTTTAAAATGGCAGTTAAAGTTGCTATTAACGGTTTTGGTAGAATCGGACGTCTCGCATTCAGACAGATGTTCGGTGCAGAGGGTTACGAGGTTGTTGCAATCAACGATCTTACAGATCCTAAAATGCTTGCTCACTTGCTCAAATACGACTCATCACAGGGTAGATACGAGGGCCATACAGTTGAAGCTGGCGAAAACTACATTGTAGTTGACGGAAAGAAAATCATTATCTACAGCGAGCCAAAAGCTGCAGATCTTCCATGGGGAGAAATCGGCGTAGATGTTGTACTCGAATGTACAGGTTTCTACTGCTCAAAAGAAAAATCACAGGCTCATATCGATGCCGGTGCAAAAAAAGTTGTTATCTCTGCTCCTGCAGGTAATGACCTTAAGACTATCGTTTACAGCGTAAACGAAAAAACTCTTACAGCTGACGACAAGATTATATCTGCTGCATCATGTACAACAAACTGTCTCGCTCCAATGGCAGATACTCTTAACAAATATGCTCCAATCCAGTCAGGTATCATGGCTACAATCCATGCTTACACAGGTGACCAGATGGTTCTCGACGGTCCTCACAGAAAAGGTGACTTAAGAAGAGCAAGAGCAGCTGCTGCAAACATCGTTCCAAACTCAACAGGTGCTGCAAAAGCTATCGGCCTTGTTATCCCTGAGCTCAACGGTAAACTTATCGGTGCTGCACAGAGAGTTCCTGTTCCTACAGGTTCAACAACAATCCTCACAGCTGTTGTAAAAGGCAAAGATGTTACAGTTGAAGGCACCAACGCTGCTATGAAAGCTGCTGCAAGTGAGTCATTCGGCTACAACGAAGACGAAATCGTTTCTTCAGATATCGTAGGTATCAGATACGGTTCACTCTTTGATGCTACACAGACAATGGTAGCAAAAATTGCTGATGACCTTTACGAAGTACAGGTTGTTTCTTGGTATGATAACGAAAACTCATACACAAGCCAGATGGTAAGAACAATTAAATACTTCTCAGAGTTAGCTTAATTGTTAATTTAGGACCTATACGGGTCCGGTCT
>JAZUPR010000123.1:0-2697 GCA_045605285.1 Clostridia bacterium
TTCCAAGAGGGTGTGGCACTGTGGATGGTGCTCCGTTTTTTAATCTGGTCTTTATTTCATCATCTACAAATATTTTTTCATATTTATCAAAAACTGCGTCTATGGGTTTAAGCACAGACGAAAGATTATTTCCCAAAACAATTTTTTCAAGCTCTGAAAGTGTAACGGCATCTTCTATATCAAACACAGATGATGCGGTTCTTCTGAGTGTTGTTATGCAGGCACCGCAGCCAAGATATTCTCCCATATCATGAAAAAGAGTGCGGATATATGTACCTTTTGAGCATTTTACCTTTGCTACAAATCCGTCTTCTTCAAAAGAAAGAACATCTATAGAATAAATATTTACAATTCTTGGTTTTCTCTCTACCTCTATGCCCTCTCGTGCCAAATCACACATCTTTTTTCCGTCAATCTTTATGGCAGAGTACATAGGAGGAATCTGAGAAATTTCTCCTGTAAAATGGTTTATGGCATCTATAAGTTTTTGGGGAGTAAAATCTGTCACTTCTTTTTCTGACAATATATTTCCTGTGATATCCTGAGTATCGGTGACAATGCCAAGTTTTACGGTTGCTATATATTCTTTATCCCCATTTGTGAGTAGGTCACTCACCTTAGTGCCCTTGCCGACACAAACAGGGAGAACACCTGTTGCCATAGGGTCAAGAGTGCCTGTGTGGCCGACCTTTCTGGTGGATAGAATTTTTCTTACTCTTGCGACAACATCGTGGGATGTGTAGTCTCTCTCTTTATCTATAACTATTATTCCGTTTATGGTTTCCATAGAATTTATCTCCTAAATTCCTGTTATAAAACAACAAGGCAGAAAGCTGTGCTTTTTTGCACAGCTATCCACCCTCGGTTCTTTAAAAATAATTTTTCAGTTCATTTAAAAGCAATTCTTTTGCTTTTGTCGCATCTCCGTTTACGGTTATGCCTGATGCCCTCTTATGTCCACCTCCGCCAAGTGCGGATGCAACAAGGGAAACATCGACATATTCATTTGAACGAAGACTTATCTTTACTTCATTATCGCTCTTTATCTTTAAAAATGCTCCTACCTCTACCCCCTCTACAGAGCGTGGAAGAGATGCATATTCTTCAATCATATCAAAATTCATATTATATTTTTGTAATAGCTTATTATCAGCCGATATAATACAAATCTTGCCATCAAAGAAAAATTCCATATTTTCTATTAAATCCACAGAGATTTTTAAAGATTCGAGTTTTTTTGTTTCAAACAAGTCACGGATGATTTTTGCAGAGTCTATGCCTTTATCTATAAGTTCAGCTGCAATAAGATGCGTTTTCTTTGTAGTGTTTGAATAGCGAAAACATCCTGTATCAGATGAGATTGCGCTATACAAAGACTCACAGACAGGTTTTGTCATAGAAACTTTTAAATAATCCTTTAAAAGTTCATAGACAAGCTCTCCGCAAGCTGCAGCGGAAGAGTCTATATGGTTTACATCTGCAAAGCCTGTGTTTGTGCCATGGTGGTCTATACAAGCTGTGAGTGATGCTTTATCGAACACAGATTCTTTTAGAGAATCTATCATATAAAGAGCAGCTACATCTACAGTTATGCACACATCAGGGGTAAACCCAATGGGCGTACGCATAGACTCGTCCCAAAGATAGCTAAGCCTTTCTGACGGTTCTGTAGGCAAAGAGATATAGGCGGTTTTTCCAAGTTCTCTAAGTCCATACAAAAGCGCTGTTACAGAGCCTAGGCAATCTCCGTCGGGATTTTTATGTGGAATTAATATGAAATTGTCATTATTTCGTATAAATTCTGCTATTTTTTGCATTAGTTATCACCGTTTATTTTATGAATCAAATCATTTATATGCATACCATAGTCAATGGAATTATCAAGCACAAAATTTGGCTGAGGAACTATGCGAAGATTAAGCCTCGTCGCAATCTCCTTTTTAATATATCCTGTAGCACTCTTTAATGCCTTGATAGTATCTTCCTTTTCTTCGGGAGTTCCCATTACGCTGACATAGATTTTTGCATATTTCAAATCCTTGGTAACATTTACTGAAACAACGCTTGTGAAACTGCTCATTCGAGGGTCCTTGATAGTGCGGAAAATTGAGGACAGTTCACGCATCATTTCACCGTTTATTCTGTCTGTTCTGTTAAAAGACATTTTTGAACACTTCCTTTCCAAAAAAGCCCAAATCAGTTTTTAACCTCTTCCATGACAAAGGATTCAATAACGTCTCCGAGTTTAATGTCATTAAAGTTTTCTATGCCGATACCGCATTCATATCCTGAGGCAACCTCTTTTGCATCCTCTTTAAATCTCTTGAGTGATGAAAGAACGCCCTCGTGAATAACGATGCTGTCACGGACAATTCTGACTTGTGAATTTCTTGTAACTTTACCGTCGGTTATATATGAACCGGCGATTGTACCTACACCGCTTACATTGAAGGTGTTTCTTACTTCAGCGTGACCAAGTACATTTTCGATGAATTTAGGTGCAAGCATACCTTTCATGGCAGCTTCTATCTCTTCTATAGCCTGATAGATTACGCGATAAAGTCTTATGTCTACATTATTGAGCTTGGCTGAGTCAACTGCTGATGCGGCAGGTCTTACATTAAAGCCGACAATGATAGCATTTGATGCAGCGGCAAGCATAACGTCAGACTCGGTTACTCCGCCTACTCCTCCGTG
>JAZUPR010000124.1:0-2361 GCA_045605285.1 Clostridia bacterium
TTCTGGGACAGAATGTAAACTCCTAGGGAAACGACTTAGAAGAAGACATAGATTTTTCAGACCTATTAAAAATGGTTCACGAAGTAGAGGGCATAGAAAGAATAAGGTTTATGACCAGTCACCCAAAGGATATAAGCGACAAGCTTATAGACACTATGGCGTCTCTTCCTAAGGTTTGCAAACAACTGCACCTTCCCATACAGGCGGGGGCAAATCCTGTGCTAAAATCCATGAACAGGGTTTATACAAGAGAAGAATATCTTGAAAAAATAAGAAAAATTAAAGAAAAAATGCCAGATATTTCTCTTACATCAGACATCATAGTGGGTTTCCCGGGTGAAACCACAGAGCATTTTGAAGAAACATTGAATGTTTTAAAAGAAGTTCGCTATGACACGATTTTTTCTTTTATTTATTCAAAAAGACCCGGCACACCTGCGGCTAAAATGGAAGATGTTATAACAAGCGAAGAGAAAAAGAAAAATTTTGCAAGACTTTTAGAAGTTCAGGATAAAATATCAAAAGAGATTAACGACTCTTATGTTGGAAAAGTGGAAAAGATACTTGTAGAGGGAGAGAGTAAGACAAATCCTGACACTCTTATGGGACGCACCGAGGGCGGAAAGACAGTAAACTTTAAAGCTGATAAAAAGGTTATCGGAGATTTTGTCGATGTGAAAATAACCGAATCAAGAACCTGGTCGCTAATCGGAGAAATAGTATAAAAGGGAGGAAATAAAAATGGATAACAACGAAATACTTGAAAGAGCCAAAGAGCTTGGCAAGATGATTGCAGAGAGCGAAACCTGCAAAAATATGAAAGAAGCAGAGGCGGCACAACTTTCCGACGAAACTGCTCAGAAAATGATGTATGAATACAATCTTAAGTGCGAGGAGTTTTCCAAAAGAGCAAACAAACCTGACATTACCAAAGAGGAATTTGACAAAATTCAGATGGATGCTCAGGCGGAGTTTGTAAAGCATTGTCAAAATGACAATATAAAAAACTATCTCGAGGCAAACAGAGCCTTTGGAGAGCTTATAAATCAGGTAAACAATATTATTGCGTATTTTGTAAAGGGCGAAGAAGAATCGGGATGTTCGGGCAATTGCTCAGGATGTCACGGTTGCCACTAAATTTTTGAAAGAGGTTTTTAGAATGGATTCACCATCCACACCAATGATGAAGCAGTATCTTCAAATAAAATCTGAATATAAAGACTGTATTTTGTTTTTCAGACTCGGCGACTTTTATGAAATGTTTTTTGACGATGCCGTTACTGCGTCGTCTGTTCTTGAAATAACTCTTACAGGCAAAGACTGCGGTATGAAAGAGAGAGCACCAATGTGCGGGGTTCCTTTTCACAGTGCCGAAGGGTATATTGCAAAGCTTGTGAAAAACGGATACAAGGTTGCCATATGCGACCAGACACAAGACCCCAAAATCGCAAAAGGCATAGTAAAGCGAGAGGTAATACGAATCGTTACCCCCGGTACTGCCAATATGGATTCTGTTTTAACAAGTGCAGACAACAATTTTCTTTGTTGCGTGTATATTGACGATGACGGATGCGGACTCTCCTTTGTCGATGTATCTACAGGCGAGCTTGTAACAACAGAGATAGAGGGAAAAGTATATGAGAGCAAAATGCTAAACATCATTGCTTGTTTCCGTCCGTCAGAGGTTATCGTAAATGACTACGGATCTCAGTATGCAAAGGTATTTTATGAGCTTGACAAGAAATTTCATTTTTACTGCGGATATATAGAGGATAGCCGATTTGAAAAGACAGCTTGTGTAGAAGCCTTAAAGGACAAGTTCGGTGAAAATGCTCTTGAAATTGCAGACATTGACACAAAAGACCGTTGTATAAAATCTCTTGGCGGACTTTTTGATTATCTTTTGGAAACTCAGAAAACCGACCTTTCACATATAAATGAAATAAAACATTATGTAAGCGAAGAGTATATGGATATTGATGTGTCCTCGAGAAGAAATCTTGAGCTTACAGAAACCATGAGAGATAAAAACAAAAAAGGCTCACTCTTTGGAATTTTAGACAAAACCAAAACCGCCATGGGCACAAGAAGACTAAAGGGCTGGATAGACAGACCGCTACTCAACGAAACAGAGATAAATCTTCGTCTTGATGCGGTGGAAGAACTTACAAAAAATATAGACATACGCTCTGAACTTACAGATTGCTTTAAGAAAATAAGCGATATAGAGAGAATCACAAGTAAGGTTGTGTTCGGCAGTTGTAATGCCCGAGACCTTGTGTCACTTCGAAACAGCCTTGAGGTGCTTCCCGAGATAGATGCACTTTTAAAAAATTGCTCTTCTCATCTTTTGTCGTCTCT
>JAZUPR010000125.1:0-4842 GCA_045605285.1 Clostridia bacterium
TCAAGAACATAGCTGAACTTACTCTTTTTTGAGTTACATGCGCTGCCTGTGGAAACATATATTCCCTTTGACTCGAGAACATGCAAAAGCACCTCGGAGCGAACTCCAACAAAGGATACATTAAGTATTGAATAAAGTGCATCTTCTGGTGAGTTTATCACAGTATTGGGCATATCTGAAATCCCCTGTATCAGCCTGTTTCTCAAGTTTTTTATATGTGCTGATGTTTGAGGGAGATTTTCAAATTTCATCTTAGCGGCAGTTGCAAAGCCCCACACAGAAGCTATATTTTCTGTTCCCGAGCGAAGACCTTTTTCCTGACCACCGCCGACAAAAAGAGGCTCTACGCGGACACCTTTTCTCACAAAAAGTGCTCCCACACCGTTTGGTCCGTGGATTTTGTGAGAAGATATGGTGAGCATATCTATACCCAATCTTTTAACATTTATTTTTTCCTTACCGTAGAGCTGAACAGCATCTACATGAAGTACACATTTTTTATGGTCAATAAGAGAAGAAATTTCATCTATGGGAAAAATTGCACCTGTCTCGTTGTTTGCCGCCATTATGCTGACGAGGATAGTTTTGTCGTCAAGGTGCTTTTTTACATCGTCTGCACTTACAATGCCGTTCCCGTCAACATCAAGATAAACCACTTCAAAGCCATGTTTTTCAAGAAGAGAAAAACATTCAAGCACCGCCTTGTGTTCAGTTTTTTGTGTGATAACCTTTTTCCCTCTTTTATGGTTTGCCAGACAATACCCTAAAATCGCAATATTATCGCTCTCTGTGCCCCCGCTTGTAAAGTATATTTCATCGGGTGTACAAAAAACTGTACTTGCAATTATTTCTCTTGACTTTGTAAGGATATCCTCAGCATCTTTTCCCATTCTGTGAAGAGACGACGGATTCCCGTAGCAATTATTCATAATATCTGATACAGCGTCTGAAACCTCAGGATAGGGCTTTGTAGTGGCACTGTTGTCCAAATAAACTTCCATATAAAAAACCTCTGCAAATTTTAATGCAAAATTACAAACTTTTACATATAACATTATACTATATCCCGCATATTTTTTCAAGAGATATTTATCAATTACCCGCACATAAAATTTTAAAAAAATCATAAAATTAATATGAGGTGAATTTTATGAAAATAAAATGGAAAAATCTTTTGGTATCTATTGCTATACCATTGGCAGTAGGTGGTTTGTCCGCATTTTTTACAAGAGATGCCATGATGGATTTTGAAACGCTTATAAAACCGCCCTTTTCACCGCCGGGATGGTTATTTCCCATTGTATGGACTGTGCTTTATATACTCATGGGAATATCCTCATACATAATATACCAATCTGACGGAAACGAAATTATAAAAAGAAGTGCTCTTTCAGCGTACGCACTCCAGCTTTTTTTAAATTTTTTCTGGTCAATAATCTTTTTTAACATGAAAAACTACCTTTTTGCATTTATATGGCTTATATTACTAATTCTTACGATAGTTGCCACTATGCTAAGATTCAAAAGAATTTCCGACACAGCCTTTTATCTTTTGGTTCCATATCTTATATGGTGCATCTTTGCCTTATACTTAAATTTTGGAATATATATTCTGAACTAAAAAAATCAGTAGAAAACTTTCCGTTTTCTACTGATTTTCTATTTCTTCTATCATACGATTTATCTCTTGCATCCTGATGTCATTTTCAGCGATGGAGTCTGCACATTTTTTGAGTTCAGATTCAACAAAATCCATTCCCTGTGCATCTTTTTTATATTTCATCTTATGCTCAAGACTCGCCCAGAAATCCATGGCGATGGTACGAAGCTGAATTTCCACCTTGACATTTTGTTTTTTGCTTGAAAAAAACACAGGTATTTCTACAATCATGTGATAACTGCGGTATCCGTTTTTCTTAGGATTTTTTATGTAGTCTTTAACCTCTATAACTGTTATATCATCCTGAGATGAGAGCATATCTGCTATCTCATATATATCATCTACAAATGAACATATAACCCTGACACCTGCCACATCGTGAATATTATCCATCATAGATGTTATAGAAATATCAAGACCCCTTTTTCTCATCTTTGCAGCGATGCTTTCAGGTCTTTTTACCCTTGACTTTATCATTTCTATGGGGTTTCTTTTTCTTTGAAGACTCATATCATCATTGAGCACCTCAAATTTGGTAAGCACTTCTTTTATAGCGCAGTTATACATCATCATAAGCTGCTCAAAATCATGGAATTGTTTTTGAATATCTTCTGAGTTTTTAATGGCTTCATTAAAATCGTTTAAAGAAATTTGCAATTCTTTTTCCATATTTATACTCCTGTAAAAGTATTTGTTTTATATATTTATTATAAAATAAAATTATAATTTTTTCAACACATTAAATACAATTTTACAGTTTGTTAATATGAAACAAAAAAGAGGGCAATGCCCCCCTTTTTTATTTTTTTAATTCTATGATATCCAAAAGCTTTTTCATATCACACTCAAGTGAATCTCTGTCTATTTTTCCCTCTGTTATGACATATATTACTGACGGCAGGACAACCATAAGCATATTGCCAATCTGAAGTACCAGTTCGTCAGGAAGATTTGTCATACCCAAAAGTCCGCAGATTACTGACAAAAGTGACAGAATAAACTTTCTGCTTAAAAATTTTTTTATCATATTAATCACTCCTTTTTAAAATTAAATATGTTGAATATACCAAAACAAAAAGCTTAAAAGAGATGCAAGCATCGTGCCGCACACTCCCCAGAGAGCCTTTGTAAGTCCGTGCATGGATTTTATAAGATTGTTTACATTTGCCTTTGTAGTGGCGATGTCTGCTGTATGAGTGTTTAAAATTTTATCCCCGTCGTCCAGACGATTGTGAATTTGCCGAAACTGCTCTTTGCACAAATCATTCATGTGTTCACATACCAATTTTCTCACCTCCTACGACATATAATTGGCTACCTTTATAAGAAGCTGCCTTATGTGTGTATCTTTCCATAGTCCGTTGTACCAGATATCGGGAGAATTTATAATCCCTTTTTTGCACAAAACAGAAATGGCGTCGGCAGGGGTTTTAATCGTTGTATCCTTTGTCTTATAAAAGCCATTTACTGTTTTTTCCGTTCCGTAATTTTCCCATCTTGCTCTTAAATTTCTGGTGTCTATATGAACAAAGTTATTGTAAAGCCCTATTCCGCCAAAATTTTTCATAATTGATTCTGCAAAAAATGCCACTTCTTTTGGCAAGACTCCTTTTACAACAATATCCGCGGCAGTGCCTTTTGTATGATGACTGTTTGCAACACCGCCCACTTTTGCATTGTAAGACGGAGTTCTGTAGGCAGAATTTATAGTTACAGGACTTTTAAAATGGTCTCTGATTTTTTGAAGAATTTCGATTAGCTTTGAGTCTATATACACTACATCCGAACCGTCTTTGCAGGAAAATTCTGACACAGAAAAATTTTTTGAAACATAGGTTTTTCCGTCTTTTTTTACACTGTATTTTTTTATCATTTTCCTTTCTCCTTATGCTATATGTGTAAGGGCTCTTGCAATTACCCTTGCAACTCTTTCTCTCCCTTTTATATCCTGATGTGTTGTGTCAGCAGTGGTGAAATAATAAGACCAATTATTTTTGTTTATCCCTATGTTGTACACATCAATAAAGGGAATATTTAATTCCTTTGACAATTCAATATCTGTATTAGCAAAATCTTTTAATGTACAATCATTATATTTTCTTGTATTGCTATCTTCAATAAACGCTCCTTCACTATCAAGCCAGAATCTCCAGGTAGGTGTAATAAGTACCACCATTATATGCGGAAATCTTTTCTGTAATTTATCTATTGCCACTATGTAACTTTCCTTAAATCTGGAAGTTCCTACACCGCCTGTATAGTCATTTGAACCAAAATTCAATGTAATAATATCTATTTTTTCAAAATCTACACTCTTAAGAAAATCTAATCTCGCGCCGTAATAATATGGTAAACTGTATGAAGAGATAGCCTCCTCCTGCAAAGAAAAATCGTTTGAGATTACGGCATCTACCAGTGTTGAAAAATCAAATTTATCATATCCGGTTGTTGTGGAAGTTCTGGTAAATATTCTGGTACCTCCGAATGCGCAGTTATACACATTCGAATTAGTATATAAGGCAATAAGATTTGATATCCCCGATGTGGAATTGTTGTTTCCAAAAATAGAATCTCCAAAATTTACAATATTGTCCCCGCTATGAAACAAAAATTTTGAGGTTTTATCAGCAATTGATTTGTCAACATCATAAACTATATTTCTTGGCACTGCCATGTAATTGAATTTTACTCTTATCATTTCATTGACAATACGAATATATCTGGCACCCTCCACGAAAGCATAGTCTATAGATTGTGAATGTGCGTTAATATCATAAAATTTCTCAGGTATATGTTTTGGACAGTACTTAAGCAGATTAAAATCTTTGTCATAAAAACAATATACATATACTGATAATAACGAAGAATATCCGTATTTATATATTCTTCCGAATTTTTCAAGATCTATATAGTCTGTAACCTCTGAACCATTATAATCTATCAGTTCACCATCAGTGCCGAGAGATTTATTCTGATAAGGAAATGTAATTCTCTCCTCGTTGAAGTAATCTAGGCTTTCACTTTTATCATGAAAAAGACCGTCTCCCAGACTATCAATTTTGTCAGAAATGCTTTTAAACTTCTCTTTTGCAGCGTTTGACAAAGGTTTATCCATATCAGATGTGTTGTCCACATTGCCTAACCCCACCTGAGACGCCGTGAAGTCGGATCGTAGCCATGTC
>JAZUPR010000126.1:0-3354 GCA_045605285.1 Clostridia bacterium
CTGCAGGTCTACTTTGAGCAATTTTCTTTCCTTTACATTTGGCATATTTTTTGCCTCACTTTCTCAAGGTCTGTTCCCTAGAGTCAACCGGCTATACCGATAATATCTATTTGCACATGGTCCGGATAACTGTCTGCTATTTGTGCCAGACCAATTGATGCCATATAAAATACTGCAGCAACTTCGTCGCCACCTTCACAGGATATAACTACTTCACCTGCTTTTGGGTCAACAGTCAAACATTCTGCCTTCCAGGAGTTTTCCTCAATCCAACCTATAAGAGCCTGGACTAATGAAGAAACACCTGCACATACAATATCTTTGCCATACTCGGCATAATTGGCGTGTCCTGATACAGATAATGTGTGTATGTTCTCATTTACTGTGTATGTCGCCCTAACCATTATTCATATCAGGGTTAGCTCTCTTTGCTAACCGCTCTCCATATCCTGTCATATTCTCGGTCTGTGCGTTCTTCTGCGCCTGTCCCATACTATTGCCATTCTTAACATTTGGAGCACCTACACCGCCCTGTGGTGGTAAAGTTGCACCCTCAAGAATTGCAATTCTCTGCATAAGTTGATTTATCATATTCATAAGGGTTTGACCGTTCTGTACTTTCTCTTTGACTACCTCTATACCGTCAAATTCCATAAGCTCTAACGCTGTCATAGCCTGTTCTGCTCTTTGAGGATCGAAAAATCCCAGATTGTACATCTCTTTTGCCAACTCGTTCTGTGCCATCTTCGAGTATGGAGACCTTTTCTGAGGTTTGACAACAATATCATATACAGGCTTACGAAATAGCTGTACATATCCTTCTTCAGACTCTTGGTCTGGATAAGCAGGTGGAATAGGCTTTCCCTGCATCATCTTATTGCTAAAGTCAACAAACTCGTATTTGCCTGTTTCTCCTGTGATGCGAAATGCCCTTGTTTCATCATAGAACTGTCGCATAAGCTCTATTGAGAGGTAGCATATTTCCTTAAATGCTCGGTAACTACCTGCAATCATATCTCTTGAGAGCTTGTTTCCAGCTTCTTGAAGTGCCGCTATTGCCGCAGCCGCAGTTACACCGCCTGTAGATGAGCCCTGCGATACATCTCTGTTGCCTGATGTCTCTTTCAGCTCGTCTATCTTCATCTGAAGAATATTTAATGCGGCACCGCTTACCTGTTGCACTTCAATTTGTTTAAGTCTCTCGTTGTCTATGTCTCCCTCAACAAATACAATGTCTTTGGTATCATCTTTGAACTCCTCAATGTTTATACCTACATTCTTCTTTGCAAAATATCTTGGCTTTGTTGCCTTAATGGTGTTTTCCAATATCACCTGCTGAAGCTTGTCTATATACAACTGTGGTGATTTCATAATTGCTATGTAACCAAACCCAATTGGAGTGCCTTCCTCGGGAAAGAGTACATCAAAATCCACAGGATATTGACCGTGATTATAAAATCCTTTTTCTGCATATTCGGGATTGTTCTCTGATGCGAATAATATCTCATCACCCACAAACTTACAGAAATGCAATACAACCTTGCCTGCATTGTTGCGTTTCTTGTAGTACCAATCAACTACTACAGATTTGTTTGATGTATCCACTGCATCATCATATACATATTGCTTAACATCAATAACATTACCGCCTATCTTACCCTTTAACTGTGGGTATTCCATTTCTATAAGGTCATTGTCCTTAAGAGATACAATAAATAAGTTTCTGCTAGACTGTATTTTTTTAATGCCTGGTTCCCAGAAGATGTTGAGCATATCTATAAACTGAGTGTCTATATCACCCAATCCTTCCTCAAGCTCGTTGTTCCAAAATACACCGTTTGCCACTACACCGTGTTTAAGCTTGTACCAGGCAGCATCAGAGAATGTTTCCTCGTAATTGTTACGCTCAAAGACAACAGGTAAGATAGAGGATATAGTCTTTGCTGACACTACATCATCTTTCTCTCTGGGCAACACATTCGGCTCCGGGAAATTATCCATCATATCTGCGTGTTTCCCTGCAATGGAATTAAATAGCCATGCCGATGTCGGCTCTGGTCTGTTTGTCTCTCTCTTGCCATTGTTGATTACATCCCAATGACGAAGTTTCCACCACTTTTCCTCTTCTACAATTCTGTCCTCAAAACTCTTCTTTCCGTCTTTATATTCTTTCAAGGTCTGTGTAGCTTTCTGAATGGCTTTCTTATCAATTACCTTTAATTGTTCTGCAGGAGTATCACTCATAACTCCCTCAGGTTGTCCCTTTCCCATGAATCTTGGCAAAAGATTTCTTATGGGATTTCCATTTTGCATATTGAAATTCAATTTGTATCACCTCTTTAATAAGTTCGATAAAATGCATATTTATCAACTTTAACATTATCATCATCCAATGGATTATATACCGTAGGTGCTCTGTCCTCTATCTTAATCGGTTTCATAGGATTTGCCATACATAAGTAGCGACTGCTGTCATAGCAATGGTCCTCTTGCTTACTGTCTACATCTTCTGGCCTGTTCTCGTCATATACTAAAAGCGGAATGGTCCTTATAAATGCCTTGCAGTTCGAAAAGACATACATCATAGGAATACCGTTCTTATCAAACTGCAGTCTGTAGTGCATCTGCATCAGACCCGCTAACCTCTTGTGGTCGCCCTTGTCAAAATACACTCCGTATTTTTCGCCTGTCTCAGCTATACTTACACCGTGTGACTTATCCCATATAGCAGGGTCGGCAACACCGTGAATGTGCTTGCCTTTTAACCACTCGTGCTCGTTTTCTATTCTGGCAATCTCCTTGAAGATATCATCAGGAGTCCATTTAACACCTACATCAGCCTCTCCCTTTACACATCCGTATAATTCGAGTATCTTATATAATCTTCCGTCATAGTCTACAGCCCACCAGTCACAAGAGAACGGTTTAGCATATCCAAAGTCAAAGCTACGCCAGATGTTCCACTCTTTAGGCGGGGTAAATGGTGGAATAACATGTGTGTATCGTCTGTCTGTGTAATGTGATGGGTCGTCAACAAATTCTTCAAACACCTGCCCGCCGTCTATGCCCCAATCTCCAAGACCTGCTACTTTATATCGTTTAGGATTGCGGAGCTTCATATCCTCAAACTCTTGCCTATCAGCATCATCTAACCACTCATTACACATATAATTCGTGGTCTTTGCAAGGATGTTAGGACTCTCTACATCAAAAAACCTCTTTTTAAGCCAATGTGTTGAACTCCATGGGTTAAATGTCAATGTTGTTTGCTTGAATAAGTAATCGGGAATTTCACCTCGGATAGATTCATTCAATTTATCAAACTCGGATTCACTGTCTATCTCGTATGCTTCT
>JAZUPR010000127.1:0-24763 GCA_045605285.1 Clostridia bacterium
GTCTTGTTGGTAGAATCGGTAGAGTTTTGGGACCAAAAGGTCTTATGCCTAACCCAAAAGCAGGCACAGTAACACCTGATGTAGCAAAAGCTGTAAAAGATGTTAAAGCTGGTAAAATCGAGTACCGTCTTGATAAAACAAACATCATTCACTGCCCAATTGGTAAAGTATCATTCGGTACAGAAAAATTGGCTCAGAACTTTAACACACTTATGTCAGCTGTTATCAAAGCAAAACCTGCAGCTGCAAAGGGACAGTATTTAAGAAGTGTAACAGTAACTTCTACAATGGGCCCTGGTGTTAAAATCAATCCTTTAAAACTTTCTGAATAATTGCTATTGACAAGATATATTTCTTGTGATACAATTATACAGTGTCCTGAGACAGTAGGTATAAGGTAAATCCTACCGAGGAGCGATATAATTTAACTTTAGTTAATTATGGGTTTCTCATGTCTTAGGTGGGAAACCCTTTTTTATTTATTAAAACCAAGAATTTTAGGAGGTGAAACTATGCCAAATGCAAATGTATTAGAACAGAAAAAAGCAGCAGTAGCAGAATTGATTGAAAAATTAAAAGCTGCACAGGCCGGTGTACTCGTTGATTACAGAGGTCTTACTGTTGAAGAAGATACAAAACTTCGTGCAAAGTTCAGAGAAGCAGGTGTTGAATACAAAGTTGTAAAAAACACTCTTACAAGATTTGCAGCTAAAGAAGTTGGATACGAAGAACTCGATGAGCAGCTCAACGGACCTACATCTTTGGCAATCAGCACAGATGACCCTGTTGCTCCTGCAAAGATTGTATCTGAATTTGCAAAAGAAAATGAAAACATTAAAATCAAGGCTGGTTTCTTGGATGGTAAGGTTATAACTTTAGACGAAATTAAAGTTTTGGCTAATACCCCATCAAGAGAGGTTCTTATCGCAAAGGTTATGGGCAGCTTGAATGCTCCTGTATCAAAGCTCGTAAGAACATTGCAGGCTATTGTAGACAATGGTGTAGAGCTTGCTGATATTATCGCAGGCAAAGATGCTGCTCCTGCAGAGGAAGCAGCAGTAGAAGAAGCTCCTGTAGCAGAGGCTCCTGTAGTAGAGGAAGCTCCTGTAGCAGAAGAGGCTCCGGCAGCAGAAGAAGCTGCACCCGCAGAAGAAGCTCCTGTAGCTGAAGAATCTGCAGAATAATTTATTTTAAAATATTATACCAGGAGGTAAAGAATAATGAGTAATGTAGAGACAATTTTGTCAGAAATCAAAGAATTAAAATTATTGGAAATTGCTGAATTAGTTAAAATGATGGAAGAAGAATTCGGTGTAAGTGCTGCTGCTCCTGTAGCTGTAGCTGGTGTTGCAGCAGCTGCTGGTGAAGCTGCTGCTGAAAAAACTGAGTTCGATGTTGTTCTTAAAGACGCTGGTGCTGCTAAACTTAAAGTTGTTAAAGCTGTAAGAGAAGCTACAGGCCTTGGTCTTAAAGAAGCAAAAGACATGGTTGACGGAGCTCCTGCAACAGTTAAAGAAGGCGTGTCTAAAGACGATGCTGAAAAACTTAAAGCTGCTCTTGAAGAAGCAGGCGCTGTTGTTGAATTGAAGTAATTTAAATTTTAATTCAAATAAAAAACTCTTTCCTTTGTAGGGAAGAGTTTTTTTGTTGCCATTTGACGATTATATCTTTTTATGCTAAAATAATTTCAATAATGTAGAGATTTAAATAGTTCGCTGATTTTAACTACGGAAATGTCGAATAAAGCCTCCATTTAGTTAAGAGATGGCTTTTGTGAGGTGATAGAATGTCAAATATAATTAATGTGATTGCAGTAATTTTATTTTTAGTTTGTTGGATTTTAATTATTAGAAAAAGCATTATTAATAAGTTTGCACCTGTTAAAACTGTTAAAGCAGAACTTATTGACAAGTATAAGTCTGATATTGTTTCTAAATATCCAGGGACATTCAAACCAGAATACTATATAGTTGTATTTAAGACAAAGAACAAAAAACTTTCTTTCAATGTTTCAGAATTTTCGTATGCTAACTATAAGATTAAGGAAAAAGGCATGTTGAAGTATAAAGGAACTAAAATTATCAGTTTTAAATAATTTCTTGTACCTAACTTGCACGAGCCTACTATACAAGGTCAAAAATTGTCCAAAAAGAAATTGAAATATGGAAAGGAATATTGATATGGATATCATACAAAGTTTCTATGATAATTTAGCTTCGCAATATGATAAGCTTTTTTTAAATTGGCAAGCCACAGTAAAAGAACAATCCATAATTTTAGATAAATTATTTAAAGATAGCGGACATAATAAAAAATCTAAAATTCTTGATTGTGCCTGTGGCATTGGAACACAAGCAATAGGGCTTGCTACTATGGGATATAATGTAACTGCTTCTGATATAAGCGACGGTGAACTCATCGAGGCAAGGCAGCGAGCTATAAAAAACAATGTGAAGATTTGTTTTAAAAATGCTGACTTTCGCACATTATCTGAAACCTTTTCACAGAAGTTTGACATTGTTCTTGCTATGGATAATGCTCTGCCTCATATGCTCACAAAAAGTGATTTGGAAAGAGCAATTAAGAGTATTACAAGACAAATGCTATCTGGCGGTATGTTTATTGCAAGTATTAGAGATTATGATGTTTTGCTAGAGAGCAAGCCGCCATATTCTGCACCATATATACATAAGACAGAAAAAGGACAGAGAGTATCTTTTCAGACATGGAGTTGGGATGGTGACAATTATAAACTCATCCAATATATTATTGAAGATGATACATCTCTAAGAACAAGTAAATTTGAATGTGAATACAGGGCAGTTCGTAGGGAGGAACTTACAAACATACTTCTCTCTAATGGTTGTAGCAATGTGGTATGGAAATTTCCTGAAGAAACAGGTTTTTACCAACCAATTGTAATTGCGAAAAAATAATGACTTTATGTTCCAGTCTTGACAAAATCAATTAAAGGAGTAATATCTATGAATTTTACCACATGGTTTGTAATTGCAATTGCAATAATAGTGCCGATATCAATGTATATATCTAAAAATATTTAGATTATAAGAGGTAATTAAACATGGACAGAATACAACATTTAGTTATGAAAGCGGAAATCAAATAATAAGGGCTCTTTAATTTGGGTATTTAGAGTGTACAAAAGAGGCATATGGTCAATGAAACATTGACTATATACCTCTTTTGTTTTATAATAGGTATATGTAAAAATCCATACCTCTTTATAACAAGCTTGTGTACGGTTGCTTATACAGATAATGATAATATAATCGAGATTAGAGATGATTTTATGAACACCAAGTTAAATCGTGAACATATTGGATATGCACTGAAAATTGCTGTACCTGCAATGGTAGAGTCCTTTTTCACAGCCTTTGCGGGTCTTGTCGATTCGTATATGGTAAGCGGCATCAGCTCTGATGCAGTTGCCGCAGTAGGATTGACTACTCAGCCGAAATTTTTGGGACTTTCTATATTTATAGCCATAGGTATTTCTCTGTCTGCACTTGTTGCCAGAAGACTTGGACAGGATGACAAAAAATCTGCCAATGGAATATTGATTACAGGACTTGCGCTTATTCTGGCGTTGAGTGCTATTATATCCACATTGCTTGTTGTATTTGCATCGCCTATTATAAGACTGTGTGGTTCAACACCTGAAACTCATAATATGGCAGTGTCATATTATTCTATAATCATGTCGTGTTCGGTGTTTACCTGTATTCAGATTGGCATAAATTCTGCTCAGCGAGGAGCAGGTAATACAAAAATCACTATGGTTACAAATATCACTTCCAACACGGTAAATGTTATTTTAAACTATATACTCATAAACGGTCACTTTGGATTTCCTAAAATGGGTATTCAGGGAGCTGCCCTTGCAACTGTTCTTGGTACTGTTGTGGCGGCATTTATGAGTATTCGCTCTGTTTTGCCAGAAGACTGCTTTGTAAGTATAACCTATATAATAAAAGAGAAAATAAAACCTGCTTTCTGTTATTTGAAAAACATTATTAATGTGGCATATTCTGTGTTTTTTGAACAGGTGCTTATGCGTATTGGGTTTATGGCAACTGCCATTATGGCGGCACACCAGGGCAATGCCGCTATGGCAGCACATCAGGTGGGTATGAATATTATGGGGCTCACATTTTCATTTGGAGACGGTCTCCAGTCAGCAGCGGTGGCACTTATTGGCAGAAGTCTTGGAGAAAAAAATATAGATAAGGCAAAATCCTATAGCATGTCGTGCCTTTTTATAGGTACAGTGATAGCTGTTATTTTATCTACCATATATTATTTCGGGGCAGAGCATCTTATGAAACTATTCTTTAAAGAAAAAGAAATTGTATCCTACGGTGTCACGATAATGCATATCATCATAGGCGTTGTAATTTTCCAGATTATTCAAATTATTTTTACGGGCAGCTTAAGAGGTGCCGGAGATACAAAATATACTGCTGTCACAGCTGCAGTAAGCGTAACTGTTATAAGAACTCTCGTTTCCTATGTTGGTGCTAATATTTTGTCCCTTGGTATAGCAGGTGTGTGGCTCGGCATACTTGGAGACCAGGTGTCACGATTTGTAATGTCAGGTCTTCGGTTTAAACAGGGTAAATGGGTTAATATAAAAATATAATGGAGACTGTTATGCCGGAAATTTTGTATTCAGATGATAATTTAATATTTGTTAAAAAACCCGTCGGTGTATCATCAGAGAACGAACTTCCCAAAATGATAAAGGAAAAGACAAAAAGCGATGTGTTCCCTGTGCATAGATTGGACGTGCCTGTTTCGGGGATAATAGTCTATGCCAAAAGTAAAGAATATGCTGCTTTACTTTGCAAAAAAATAGCCACTGGTGAAGATTTTCAAAAAACCTATCTTGCAGTAGTTGAGGGAGATTTTTTTGAAAAAGAAGGCGAGTTTTCGGACCTTCTGTTCAAGGACAAGGCAAAAAACAAAAGTTATGTTGTAAAAAGGGAAAGAAAAGGCGTCAGAAACGCCAGACTTACATATCAGGTTTTGGAAACAACTATATATAATAACAAAATTTTAAATTTGGTAAAAATAAATCTTGAAACCGGAAGAAGCCATCAGATAAGAGTTCAGTTTGCATCAAGAAAACATTTCCTTGCAGGAGACGGAAAATACGGAAGTAAGATAAATTGTCCTCTTGCTCTTTTTTCAGCAAACATTAAAACTATGGGTTTTGATATCTTTTCAAAACCAGAAAATGTTTTTCCATGGAATCTGTTTAAAAACATTTAATTTATACAAACTAAAAAACAAAAGGAGAATATACAATGAGTAATAACAACAGGAACACATTTACAGGAAAGCTTGGATTTGTACTTGCTGCTGCAGGTTCTGCAGTAGGTCTCGGAAATATATGGAGGTTTCCATATCTTGCCGCAAAATACGGTGGAGGAATATTTCTTTTAGTTTATATTCTGCTTGCTGTAACATTTGGATTTGCACTTATGACTGCAGAGATTGCAATTGGCAGAAAAACCGGACTGAGTGCAATCGGTGCATTTAGAGCACTTAATAAAAAGTATTCATTTGTTGGTTATATTGCAGCTATAATTCCGGCAATAATATTGCCATATTATTCTGTAATTGGCGGTTGGGTTACAAAATATCTTACTGAGTATGTTACGGGAGGCGTCTCTGATGTGGCACACGATGCATTTTTCGGAAATTTTATATCCCAATCCGTTAGTCCGGCATTATGGTTTATGGTTTTTTTGGGCATCACACTTGTTGTTGTTTTGTGTGGAGTTGAAAAGGGTATCGAAAAGGTAAGCAAATTTATGATGCCTGTACTGGTTGTTTTGTCAATGGGTATTGCAATATATTCAGTATCCTTGCCAGGTGCTTTAGAGGGAGTAAAATACTACCTCATGCCCGATTTTTCTAAATTTTCTGCAACAACAGTTCTTGCTGCAATGGGTCAGCTTTTTTACTCAATGTCTCTGGCAATGGGTATTATGATTACTTATGGCTCATATATGAAAAAAGATGTAAATCTCGAATCCGCAGTCACTCAGATAGAACTCTTTGATACGGGTATAGCATTTCTCGCGGGTCTTATGATTATTCCGTCAGTATTTGTATTTTCTGGTGGCACACCCGAAGCACTGGGAAAAGGGCCCAGCCTTATGTTTGTCACTCTGCCAAAGGTTTTTGAAACGATGGCAGGTGGAACATTTATAGGAATTTTATTTTTCCTTTTAGTACTTCTTGCAGCTCTTACATCCTCCATTTCTCTTATGGAGACTGTAGTTTCCATAGTGTCTGATAAGTTTAAGACAAAAAGAATTACCTCGTGCCTGATTGTCTTTTTCTTCAGCGTAGTTCTTGGATTGCTTTCATCCTTAGGTTATGGTCTGCTTGGTAATATCAAAATTATAGGACTTCAGTTTCTGGATTTCTTTGATTTTATAAGCAATAGTGTTCTTATGCCTGTGGTTGCATTTTTCACCTGTATATTTGTCGGCTATGTTATTAAAACAGATACAGTATCAGAAGAGGTGGAACTTTCAGGAAGATTTAAAAGAAAAGGACTTTTCAATGTAATTATAAAATATGTTGCACCTGTGTGCATAGTTCTTATTTTAATTACATCTGTACTTGATGCATTTGGAATATTTAAAATATAATTAATATATAAAAAGGGAGAACATAAATGTTCTCCCTTAATTTTTTATTAGTTTTTCTTTTCCTGGTACAATGGTTCGCAGGTAAGGTTTATTCCAAGTCTTTTAAATACTTTAACATCAACGGATGACAGTATCACTGTAGAGTGCACATCGCATCCTCTGAGTTTACTGAGCTGTTGCATCGCAAGTTCTGCATTTTTGTCTGTTGCAGCACATATAGAAAGTGCAATCAGCACTTCGTCTGTGTGAAGTCTTGGGTTTCTGTTTCCTAAATGCTGAGTTTTAAGCTTTTGTATTGGTTCTATTATAAATGGTGATATAAGCTCTATTTCATCATCAAGTCCTGCAAGAGCTTTTAAGGAGTTAAGCATTAGCGCTGCCGATGCTCCAAGAAGAGATGATGTTTTTCCTGTGATTATTCTTCCGTCCCTTAGCTCAATAGCTGCACATGGAGTGTTGCTTTCTCGTTCTCTGTTGAGAGCAGGTTCAACAACAGAGCGTTCAGAGGTAGAAACTCCTGCTTTGTTCATCAAAAGTTCAAGCTTTAGTATCACATCTTCTGTTATTCTGCCTTTTTTGTGGTCACACAAAGCGGTGTAATATCTTCTTATTATTTCCTGCTTTGATGCATTCTTTGTTGCCTCGTCATCTAAAATGCAGTTTCCTGCCATGTTCACTCCCATATCGGTTGGTGATTTGTATGGGCATACACCGAGTATTTTTTCCAGCATAGCATTTACCACGGGAAATATTTCCACATCTCTGTTGTAATTTACAGTGGTGTCTCCGTATGCCTCCAGATGAAACGGGTCTATCATATTCACATCATTTAAATCTGCAGTGGCAGCCTCATATGCAAGGTTTACAGGATGAGTCAAAGGAAGATTCCATATAGGAAATGTTTCAAATTTTGCATATCCCGACTGTATACCTTTTTTGTGTTCGTGATATAGCTGTGAAAGACAGGTTGCCATTTTTCCGCTTCCCGGACCGGGAGCAGTAACCACTATAAGCTCTTTTGTTGTTTCTATATAATCATTTTTCCCGTAGCCCTCGTCACTTACAATTTTTGATATATCTGATGGATAACCGTCAATGGTGTAGTGTCTGTATACATTTACACCCATCATTTCAATTCTCTTTTGAAATGCTATGGCAGAGGCTTGTCCGCTAAACCTTGTAAGCACTACGCTTCCAACATAAAATCCTATTGAACGGAAACATTCAATAAGTCTTATTACATCCACATCGTATGTTATTCCAAGGTCACTTCTTTGCTTGTTCTTTTCAATATCAGAGGCGTTTATGGCAATTACAAATTCAACCTTGTCTTTTATCTGCATAAGCATCTTAAGTTTGCTGTCCGGCTCAAATCCGGGGAGAACTCTCGAGGCATGATAATCGTCAAATAATTTGCCGCCAAATTCAAGATACAATTTGCCGCCAAACTGAGCAATTCTTTTTCTTATATGCTCCGACTGCATGTGCAGATATTTGTTGTTATCAAAACCAACTGATGCCATAGCTAATACACCTCTTTAAAAATAATCACATACAAACATTATATAACAATTTATTATCTATTTCAAGAGCGAAAATTAATTTTTAAAAATATTTATATGATTAAAAACCTACTTAAAAACCAAGTGTTTCCAGGACCAAACAATCTTGACATTATAAGCATTTCAAGGTAAAATGTATATTAGGAAATTGTTTAAAAAACAATAGGCAATCAAAGAATTTTTACATAGATATTAAACATTGGTTTAAGGGGTGTATCCATTGTATTTAAAGGGAATAGAGGTAAATGGCTTTAAGTCCTTTGCAGATAAAATAAATCTTGAATTCGGACAGGGTATTACAGCTATCGTTGGACCAAACGGCAGCGGTAAAAGTAATGTCTCTGACGCCATAAGATGGGTTCTCGGTGAACAGAGCGTAAAGAGTCTTCGCGGAAGCAAAATGGAAGATGTTATTTTTGCCGGCACTCAAAAGAGAAGTCCCATGGGTTTTGCTCAGGTTTCAATTGTTTTTGACAATAAGGACAGAATATTTGGTTCTGATACAGATGAAATCAAGGTAACGAGAAAGCTTCACAGAAGCGGAGAAAGTGAATATCGCATAAATAACGCCCCCTGCAGATTAAAAGATATCCACGAAATGTTTATGGACACAGGTCTTGGAAGAGAGGGTTATTCTGTAATAGGTCAGGGTAAGATAGACCAGATACTTTCATCCAAAGCGGAAGAGAGAAGACATATTTTTGAAGAAGCCTCAGGTATTACAAAATACAAATATCGTAAACACGAGGCTGAGAAAAAACTCCTTGCAGCCGATGATAATCTCCTTCGTATAAAGGACCTTATAGTTGCACTTTCCGATCAGGTAGGTCCACTTGAAACTCAGTCAAAAAAGGCAAAACAATATCTTGAACTGCGTGAAAAACTTAAGGGTCTTGATATAAATATTGCTATAAGAAATATTGACAGACAAAGGGAAGCTCTTAAAGAGGGTCAGGAAAAATTCAACATTGCTTTCAATCACCTTGGAAGAGAAAAAAATAAGCTCCGCGAGATAGAAGAATCCATTAACATAAAAACGACAGAGCTTTCAAAACTTAATGAAGAGGTTTCTCTAACCAGAGAAAAAGCCTTTGCAATGGAAAAAGACAGAGGCGGGTTTGAAAATAATATTGAGCTTTTAAAGAATGATATTAAAAATAATAACGAAAATATTGACAGATGGAATGTTGATATAGAATCATTAAAAGAAAAAACAAACACCTGCTTTGAGCAGATTAAAGAACTTAAAAATTCCATAGAAAGTCTTAACGTAAAAAAAGCAGAGACAGAAAAAACAATTAAGACTCTTGAAGAGGAACTTAAAACCTATGACGAAAAAATAGCTCTTGTGACCGATAAGACAGAAGAATATAAGTCGGCTATAGTAGAGCTTCTTTCAGAAATATCATCTGTTAAGGCAAGGCTTTCAAGCCTTGATGTTCTTCTAAAAAATTTTGACGAGAGACGCGAAACCTTAAAGACCGATATGCAGGAGAAAAAGGAATTAAAGTCTGATATTGAAAAAAGACTTGAAAAATTAAATTCAGATTTTGAGGAAAACAAAAAGATAAATCAATCTGCCCATTCTGATATGGAAAAGCTTAAAGCAGATTATTTTTCTGTTGCAAAAAAATTTGAGGATGCAAAAAATTCTCAGAATGAATTTATATCACTTCTCAATGAAAAACAGTCAAGAATAAATATTCTTGAAGAACTTGAAAGAGATTACGAGGGCTATGCAAAGAGCGTTAAGACTATCATTAATCAGAAAATTCGTGGTGTAGAGGGTACTGTTTCAAAGCTTTTGGAAGTTGAGAATAAGTATATCACCGCCATTGAGATAGCTCTTGGAAATAACCTTCAGAATATTGTTGTATCTGATGAAAAGGTTGCAAAAGAGTGTATTTCATATTTAAAATCCAATAAAGCGGGCAGAGCCACTTTCTTGCCGATTGATTCCATACACGGAGAGGTTATGAAAAATGTCCCCGAAAATGAAAAAGGTTTTGTTGGAATTGCCTCAGACCTTATCAGCTGCGATTCCCGATATGACGGTATATTTAAAAGTCTTTTAGGCAGAACCGTTATTGCTGATAATATGGATAATGCATCACAGATGGCAAAAAAATCGGGATATAAACTTCGTATTGTAACCTTGGACGGACAGCTCTTCAATCCCGGTGGTTCTCTTACAGGCGGCAGCATCGGAAAAAATCAGAGCCTTTTAAGCAGAGGAAAAGAAATAGATATTTTAAGAGAAGAAATAGAGGCAATGAGAAAAAAAGCCGATAAAAAAGACGACGAGATTGCAGAATATAAGGCAACAATCAATAAAATGGCAGAGAAAAAAGAATCTCTTGAAGAGATACTTAAAAAATGTGAGCACGAGGAAGTAAGACTTTCTTCGCAGATAGACTCTGACACCAATGGTCTTTCTGAAATAACTCGCACCATTGATATGCTTACCAATGAGGGTGGAGATGTTGTAAACGAGATTGCCGATATTGATAAGCAAAAAGAAGTTCTTGGAAAAGAAATTATAGAAAAAGAAAATGAAATAAAAGAAATCCGCACCCTCCTCAATGCCAAAGAGCAGGAAGTGGAAGATGTGATGTCAGAGAGAGAAAAGGTTTCTTCTTCTCATACAGATATTATGATTTCTTACGGTACAATGGATAAAGATGCCGAGATGGTTTCACAAAGGATTTTACTTTGGGAACAGGATATAAAAAATCATCAGGAAGAAATTAAAAACAGACAGGCTGATATTGAATCCTCTCTCAAGAATAATAAATCCATAAACGAAAAAATTGAAGAAATTTCAAAGCTTATAGATGGCAGAAAGTCTGATACCGCGGCAATATATAAAGAGGTTGAGGCAAAGCAGAAAGAATATGACGATAAGACCGAAAGTCTTCGCTCCATTCAGCAAGAGCTTAAGTCTCAAAATGATATTATATATGACTTGCAACAGGAAGTTGTGCGACTTGAAAGCAAGAATGCCAAAATTGAGTCGGACACAGAAAATGTTATAAATAAACTCTGGGAAGAATATGAGCTTACATATAACACTGCATTGGAACTCAAAAAAGCTGATTTTAATATGAATGAGGCTCAGAAAGAGGCGTCTTCTATAAGAAATCAGATAAAAGCTCTCGGCAATATAAATATAGATGCCATAGAGCAGTATAAGGAAGTAAAAGAAAAGTTTGACTACCTTACCGAGCAGAAAAAAGACCTTGACGAAACCAAGGAAAAGCTCACCGAAATTATCAATGAAATGCAGAAAATAATGATAAAACAGTTTAACGACACATTTGTCATTATAAAAGAAAAATTCAATAAGACCTTTGCATCTCTCTTTGGTGGCGGCGAGGGAAGACTTTCTCTGTCCGACCCTGATAATATCTTGGAGAGTGGAATTGAAATTGAAGTTCAACCACCTGGAAAGAAACTTCAGAATATGATGGTTCTTTCAGGCGGAGAAAGAGCACTTTCAGCTATTGCTCTTCTTCTTTCTGTACTGGAAGTAAGACCTACACCGTTTTGTATTCTCGACGAGGTTGAGGCCGCTCTTGACGAAAACAATGTATACAGATTTGCAGATTATATTAAAAAATATAGTAAGAAAACTCAGTTTATAGTTGTTACTCACAGACGAGGCACAATGGAGTCTGCAGACATTATGTACGGTGTTACAATGCAGGAAAAAGGTATATCAAAGCTTTTAAAATTAAAATTTGAAGATTTAAAGGAGCAAAATTTAAATGGGGCTTAAAAATAAATTTGGCAGATGGTTCGGCAAAGATACCGATGCTAAGGATAATATACAAGAGAACGTAGATGACGAGAAAGAATTGGTCGAAAACTCTCTTGACGTGGAGGTAGAAGAAGATACTTTTTCTGAAAATGAAGAAATAAATGAAACTTCCCCTGAGCTTCAGACAGAAGATTCAAAGACAGAAGAAACTACAGAGATTTCAAATGAAGAAATAGCTGCGCAGGAACCCTCAAAAAAAGGTTTTTTTGCAAAGCTTATCGGAGGTCTTGAAAAAACAAGAAAATCTTTTAATGATAAGATAGATTCTGTTCTTTCTCTCTTTTCGTCTGTTGACGAAGACCTGTTTGAAGAGCTTGAAGAGGCTCTTATCCTTGCCGATGTCGGTGTTGCCACATCCACATATATTATAGAAAGACTTCGCCAAAGTGTAAAAGAAAATAAAATAAAAGAACCTGCCGAAATAAAAGGCGAAATAGAAAATATCATTTCAGATATTTTAAGTGAAAATGACACCACCTTGTCACTTGAAACCTCTCCGTCAGTTATAATGGTTATAGGGGTAAACGGAGTCGGTAAAACAACATCTATAGGAAAACTTGCCGCAAAGTACACCTCCGAGGGAAAGAAAGTTGTCCTCGGTGCTGCAGATACTTTCAGAGCTGCTGCCATTGACCAGCTTCAGATATGGGCAGACCGTTCGGGCGTGGATTTAATCAAACATCAGGAGGGTTCAGACCCCGCTGCTGTTGTATATGATACTATCGCCGCTGCAAAGGCGAGAAAGGCAGATGTCATCATACTCGATACCGCAGGAAGACTTCATAATAAGAAAAACCTTATGGATGAACTTTCAAAAATTTACAGAGTAATGGAAAGAGAACTTCCAAATTGTTCCCGAGAAACTCTTCTTGTTCTTGATGCCACCACAGGTCAGAATGCGGTCAGTCAGGTAAAAATCTTCCGTGAGAGCGCAGATATCTCAGGCATAATCCTTACAAAGCTTGACGGAAGTGCCAGAGGAGGCATTGTTCTTGCAATCGCCCACGAAGAAAAAATCCCTGTAAAGCTTGTCGGAGTGGGAGAGGGAATAGACGATTTGCACCTTTTCGATTCCTCAGATTTTGCAAAGGCTATGTTTCAGGAATAATTTTTCAAAAAACTATTGACAAAGCCATAATATGAGTGTATAATCGTGTGTAAAGCAAATAACTTTACACACGATTTTTTGGAATGGTGATATATGAAAAATCTAGGCATAGCATATCTCATTGACTTTTACGGAAATCTTCTTTCCGATAAACAAAGAGACATTATGCAGATGTATTATCAGGAGGATATGTCTCTTGCAGAAATATCTTCAGAGCTTGGTATTACCAGGCAGGGAGTCAGAGATAATATAGTAAGAGCTGAAAAAGAGCTTGTAAATTTTGAAAATTCCTTAGGACTTTGCAAAAAGTTTTCAAGCATTAGCGAAAATCTGTCTCTCATTAGAGAAAGACTCTCTCCCGATAAGGTTCTGTCAAAAGAGGATTATGCATATATTGTCAGCCTTATCGACAGTGTTGAAAATAATATATAGGAGTTGATTGATTTGGCTTTTGATAATCTTACTGAAAAGCTTCAGGAAGCATTCAAAAGATTAAAAGGCAAAGGAAAGATTACCGAAGCTGATTTGAAATCAGCAATGCGAGAAGTAAAACTTGCGTTGCTCGAAGCCGATGTCAACTTCAAGGTGGTAAAAGATTTTATAAACTCTGTTTCAGAAAAAGCTCTTGGTTCAAATGTTCTTGAGAGTCTTACCCCTGCACAACAGATTATAAAAATAGTTAATGAAGAGCTTACACTCCTTATGGGTGAAAAGGTCTCCAAAATAAATTATTCATCCAAAACCCCGTCTGTAATAATGATGGTAGGTCTTCAGGGTGCAGGTAAAACAACTACAAGTGCAAAGGTTGGAGCTCTCCTTAAAAAGCAACACAAAAGACCTCTCCTTGTTGCTTGTGACGTATATAGACCTGCTGCGAGAAAGCAACTTCAGGTTGTTGGCTCTCAGGTAGATGTTCCCGTCTTTTCCATAGACGATTGCAACGACCCTGTTGAAATAGCAAAAAGAAGTATTACTCACGCCATAAACTACAGTAACGACGTTGTCATCATAGACACCGCCGGTAGACTTCAGATAAACGAAGAGCTTATGGATGAACTTTTAAATATAAAAGAAGCTACAGACCCTTCTGAAATACTTCTCGTTGTAGACACTATGACAGGTCAGGATGCGGTAAATGTTGCATCAGGCTTTAATGATAAGCTTGACATAACAGGTGTGGTGCTCACCAAGCTTGACGGTGATACCCGAGGCGGTGCGGCTCTCTCTGTAAGAGCAGTAACAGGCAAACCCATAAAGTTTGCAGGTCAGGGTGAAAAGCTTACCGATTTAGATTGGTTCTATCCTGACAGAATGGCATCTAGAATACTCGGTATGGGCGATATGCTTAGTCTTATAGACAGAATTACCGAGGAATATGATGATAAAAAAGCCAAGGAGCTTGAGGCAAAAATCCGTCAAAAATCCTTTGACCTTGATGATTATCTCGACCAGATGCATCAGATGAAAAAAATGGGTTCTCTTTCAGACCTTTTAGGAATGATGCCGGGTGTTGATAAAAAAGCTCTTTCAAATGTAAATTTTGATGATAAAAGACTTGTTCATATAGAGGCAATGATTACCTCTATGACAAAAAAAGAAAGACAAAATCCTGACATTATAAACGGTGCCAGAAAAAAGAGAATTGCAGCAGGCAGTGGAACAACTCCTGCAGAAATCAATGCTTTTTTAAAGCAGTTTGAACAAATGAGAAAACTTATAAAACAATTCAGTGATCCCAAAAAGATGAAAAAAGTCATGGGTGGCTTTAAAGGTCTTATGAGATAGATTACTGTTTAAAATATTGTTTGACAAATACTTATGGAGGTGAAAATAATGGTAAAAATTCGTCTTAAAAGATTGGGCTCAAAGAAAAATCCGTTCTACAGAGTTGTAGTTGCAGATTCAAGATACCCCAGAGATGGCAGATTCATTGAAGAGATTGGAACATACAATCCTCTTACAGATCCATCAACAATCAATATTGATGCTGAAAAAGCAGCAAAATGGTTGGCAACAGGTGCACAGCCTACCGACACTGTAAAAGAACTTTTAAAAATCAGCGGCGTTATAAAATAAGCTGCACGGAGGTTGAACGCACATGAAAGAGTTATTGGAATACATTGCAAAATCTCTTGTAGAATTTCCTGATGAAGTATATGTTACCGAATCAGATAATGACAAAACTCTTGTTCTTGAGCTTCATGTAAAAGACTCAGACATGGGCAAGGTTATAGGAAAACAGGGAAGAATTGCAAAATCAATTCGTTCCGTGATGAAAGCTGCATCAAGCAGAATAAACAAGAGAGTTATTGTAGAAATTGTTCAATAATTAAATATGAGGCTGCCACTTGGCAGCCTCATATTTTCATAAAACGGAGGTTGTTTTTATGGCTGAAACTCTTATTGAAATAGGAAAAATCACAAATACCCACGGGCTCAAAGGCGAGGTTAAGATTGTCCCCTGGCTCGACTATCCCGAGGTGTTTGAGGCCTTTACATATATTTATTTAAGCGACGGCACCCGCCTTGATGTTGCGGGTGTAAAGTATCAGAAATCAAATATTATAGCTCGTTTTAAAGGACTCAATAATATCAGCGATGTTGAAAAATTTAAAAATCAAATTATATATGTAGAAAAAAGTTGTTTTGATAATCTTCCCGAGGGAACATATCTTATTGCTGATATAATCGGTCTTAAGGTGATAGATGATACCACAGAATATGGCACCATAACAGATGTTTTTTCCACAGGCAGCAACGATGTCTATGTTATCGAATCAAAAGGCAGAAAACCAATTCTTGTGCCTGTTATAGATGGTGTTGTAGAAAAAGTTGATTTGGAGTCCGGCATAATAAAATTAAATATACCGGATGGCATTTTGGATTTATAGAATTTAAGAATGGAGAGTATTATGAATTTTCATATTCTTACACTTTTCCCTCAGATGTTTACCGAGGTTCTTGGCGACAGTATGCTCGGCAGAGCCAAAGAAAAAGGAATACTTAACTTTCATCTTTATAATATACGCGACTTTGCGGGTAATAAGCACAATCGTGTAGATGACTCACCTTATGGCGGCGGCAGGGGCATGGTTATGCAGGCTCCTCCTGTGTTTGATGCTTACGAATACGCATGCAAGGGGATGGAAGAAAAACCCTATGTGATATATATGTCTCCAAAAGGAACTGTGCTTAATCAGAAAAAAGCTATTGAACTGTCATCAAAAAAAGATATTCTCATAATCTGCGGACATTATGAGGGCCTTGACCAAAGAGTTATCGACGAGATTGTAGATGAAGAAATTTCTATTGGCGATTATGTTTTGACAGGCGGAGAAATTCCTGCCATGGCACTCATAGACTCTGTCAGCCGAATGATAGATGGAGTTCTTTCCAATGAAGAAAGCTTTACCGATGAATCTCATTTTAGCGGTCTCCTTGAATACCCACAGTACACAAGACCTTTTGAATATCACGGAGTCAAGGTTCCCGAAGTGCTTCTTAGCGGAAATCACGCTGAGATTGCAAAATGGCGAATGGAAAAATCCATTGATGAAACAAAAAGAAAACGTCCTGATATGTATGAAAAATATCTTGAAAAATAAAATTTGACAAATGTGTCGTTTTTTCGATATAATTAAATTATCGGAGGTGATTTTGTGGAGAATATTAATATTTTCTATATTTTAATTTCTGCTCTAGTGTTTGTGCTTTCTGTTCTTGCATCGTTTATTATCGTTTCTGTAAAGATTTCAGGAAACAATGCAAAAAGCGTAGATAAATATATTAATCTTAATAAGACAGTAAACGAGATAAAAGACAATACTGCCGAAAAGATAAACAGCATTTTTGAAGAAATCAATTCTCTTAAAAATGATATAAGTTCACTTCCCCATAAAGTGAGCATTGATGTAGACGAAAGACTTTCTCAAATGGAGAAAAAGCTTTTTGAAATTTCGGACAAGCTTAATGTTTTGGACAGTACTGTAAAAAATATTGAGCGAATGAAAGATGTAGAAATAAACGAGTCTTCATCCCCATACTACTATACAGATGAAACCATATCCGACAAGGCTGGTTCTTTAAAAGCCAAAGTTAAGTCGGGTTATGAAAAGGCTGTTGATATCTGCTCAAAAATTGACCTTGAAACTGCCATTAAAACTGCTCCCAAGGTGGTTAAGGCAGTAAAGACTATGTTAAAAAAATAATATATTATTTAACAAAATAAACACCCCTCACATATTATAGACTAACAGGCGTAATATTCGGGGGTGTTTTTATTGTTTTTAATTATCGGAGCAGATGCAAGACTAAAGTATACGGCAGAAAATCTTGTAAATTCTGGGTATAAAGTGTCTGTGTATGCAAATGATGATATATCTTTATCAGACGGCGTGTATACGTATAATGATCTGGAAACTGCCATGAGGGAAAATTCTCATATAATTTTTGGAATACCTGTTTCCAGAGATGATTTGAAAATATATTCTCCGTTTTCCAAGACAGATGTTTATATAGATGATGTTTTAAAAAATATTAAACCCCACCATACAGTAATAGGCGGTAAGATGCAAGACTTAAGTGTCAGCATTGCAAAAAAAGGCGCTCTGTGTGTAGACTATGGCAACAGAGAAGATTTTTGCCTGTATAATGCTGATATTACAGCCGAGGCTCTTATCTCTGTTATAATGGATAAATTGCCTGTCACCGTATCTGGCATTAAGTGTCTGATATTGGGTTACGGAAGAATTGGCAAAGCTCTGTCAAAGAAACTGTCAGACCTAGGTGCAGATGTTACTGTTACTGCCCGAAAAAGTTCTGACCGTGCGATGATAGATATTCAAAGGTTTGGATATAGCAAAACATCGGGTTTGATTGACAGCGGTCATAGCTATGATGTTATTGTAAACACAATTCCCGTAAATATTTTGAGGGAGGAAACCTTTCAGCAGTTAAAAAAGACCTGCCTTGTGATAGATGCCTCCGCATATCCGGGCTATATTAATAAAGAATATGCAAAAAATTATGGCATATCTGTAGAGGGAGCTTTTTCTCTTCCGGGTAAATACGCTCCGTCAACGGCTGGAAAAAT
The DNA here is from genome assembly GCA_045605285.1 of Clostridia bacterium. Lineage (GTDB taxonomy): Bacteria > Bacillota > Clostridia > UMGS1810 > UMGS1810 > RGIG4708. Next base: position 18,269 of record JAZUPR010000127.1, read on the forward strand.
AATTGCTGATGTGATATTGAATATATGTGATGAGATTAATAGTAAGTAACTTATTTTAAATGTATAAAGGAGTATAAACCTGATATGGATATTTCATACCTTAATATTGGGTTTGCACTTACAGGTTCATTTTGTACTTTTTCAAAAGTTGTCCCGGAGATTAAGCATCTTACTGAGCTTGGAGCGGAAGTGTACCCTATAATGTCGGAGATGGCCTTTTCTACCGATACACGATTTGGCCTTGCACAAGATTTTATAAACGAAATAAAATCTGTAACAGGTAGACCTATTATAAATTCTATAAAAGGAGCAGAGCCTATAGGGCCAAAACATTATCTTGACGCGCTGGTTATTGCTCCGTGTACGGGAAACACATTGGCAAAACTTGCAAATGGCATTACCGACACACCCGTTACTATGGCTGCTAAAGCGCACCTTCGAAACGGAGGACCAATTATTATAGCTGTGTCTACCAATGATGGTCTTGGTGGCAGTGCAAAAAATATAGGAATGCTTATGAATATGAAAAATATCTATTTTGTTCCCTTCAGTCAGGATGACCCTGTAAAAAAACCCAACTCATTAGTTGCTGATATGACAAAAATCACACCGACTCTTGAAAATTCTTTGGACGGTATTCAGATTCAGCCGGTGCTTAGTATATAAGTCATTTGTGCCTGCATTTTTGCAGGCACAAATTTTTTTAAAATTTTTTATTTTTTTGTAACCTTTTTGGTATCTTAAATGTATTATAAGTGAAAGGCAAAAAAACAAAAAGGAGATTAATCAAATGAAAAAAAGAATTATTGCATTTATTGCAGCTATATCAATGGTCGCATCAGTAGTTTATGCCGAGGAGACAAATACAAATGAAGAAATTATGCTTATATCAGAAAATCCTATTCAGGAAGTTGTACCAAGTTACATATCAAATTACGTTACAGTTTTAAATGCCGAAGAGGGTAGACTTGAAACCACTCTTGATGAAACAAAAAAAGATGACCCTGAATACATATTGAATTTTGTTGTTTCAGAAGATTCTTTGATTTTTGACGGAAATACAGCCGAGATAAAAAATGCATCAGATATCAAAGCTGGTGATAAACTCGTAGTATTCACAGATTCATCATCACCTGCAACACTCAGCCTCCCACCTGTATATATGGCAAACATAATTGTTAGCTATGGCGCAGACGAGCCCTTGATGAGCGTTGTAGCAGATACTTTCAACAAGACAGAAGACGAGCTTGTTTCACTTGGCAACACCTTAAGAGTTGTATTGTCAGAAGAAACAAAGGTTCTTGATGAAGAAGGAAATGCAGCTCCGATTACTGACCTTTCAGGAAAAAGACTTGTAGTATTCTATGACATGGCTACAAGAAGTCTTCCCCCTCTTACCACACCAAAATTTGTTGTTGTGATAGATGAAGAGCAGGTTGAAGAAGTAGTGGATTTTTCCGCTGTTAAAACTATCAAAGCAGGCGAAAATACTATATCAAAAATTATTACTAAAGAAGATGGCGAAGTTTTAGTTCCTGTAAGAGCTATCGCAGAGGGACTTGGACTCAAAGTTGATTGGGACGATTCTTTGAAAGCTGTTATGATTAATGAGGGAATGTTTAGCTTCCAGATTGGTGTAAATAGCTACATTAAGGGCAGAATGATGCCTGTAGAGCTTAATAGAGCACCTGAACTGGTAGTAGACCTTACCTTTGTTCCTGTCGAATTTTTCACAGAAATTATCGGTGCAAAAGCATCTGTTTCAGAAAACACTGTAGAATTTACAGTAGAATAATATAAGTAATAAATACGCTCTCATCTTTTGAGGGCGTATTTTTATTAAAAATTTTAAAAATATTAAAAAAACTCTTGCTTTTTTAAATAACTTGTGATATAGTATTAAAGGTATACGGGCGGTCCTCTGCTTTGGTTTGGGCATGAACGTCTTGGAAATAGGAGGATAATAAAATGGATATTATTGCAAACATTACAAAAGATCAGATCAGAACAGACCTTCCCGCTTTTAACATTGGTGACACTATTAAAATCGGTGTTAAAGTAAAAGAAGGCTCAAAAGAAAGAATTCAGATGTTCGAAGGTACCGTTATTGCAAAAAAACACGGTGGTATCAATGAAACATTTACAGTAAGAAGAATTTCTTACGGTGTAGGTGTTGAAAGAACATTCCCAGCTAACTCTCCAAAACTCGCTTCTATAGAAGTTGTTAGAAGAGGTAAAGTTAGAAGAGCTAAACTTTACTATCTCCGCGATAGAGTTGGTAAAGCAACAAGAGTTAAAGAAAAAATCTAAATATTTATTATGCAGAGAGCCATCAGGCTCTCTGCAAAAACAAACTACGATGTGCTATGGAGAATTTTGTTCACCATGGCATTTTATTGATTTTACAGATATTTTTAAAATATATCCGAAAGGGGAATATTAAAGTGGAAGAATTCAATAATGAAGAGATGTATAATAATAACCCACCCTCTCCCGATACAACCGACACACAGGAAACTGATATACAGGAAGAAAATATAGCCAATGAAAAAAAGTTTAACTGGAAAAAAGAGCTTATGGATTGGGTAGTTTCTATTGTTATTGCCGTTATAGTGGCACTTGTTATTAAGACATATATTTTCACACTTGTAAAGGTTGACGGACCGTCAATGAATCCTACACTCACTCATGGCGATACACTCTATGCAAATAGATTTCTGTATAGCCCCGAGGTTGGAGATATTGTCATTTTCAGACCCACACACAGCCCTAAAACACCTTATATAAAACGAGTTATTGCAACAGAGGGGCAGACAGTTGTTATAGACGCAATATCAGGAACTGTTACAGTAGATGGTGTTCTTCTCCAGGAAGATTATATAGCCGAACCACTCCTTAGTGCAGGCAATATGACATATCCTTGTGTTGTTCCGGAAGATCACATCTTTGTTCTTGGAGACAACAGAAACAATAGCCGCGATAGCCGAGATGCAACTGTCGGATTTGTGCCTGAGGATAATATTATTGGTAAGGCAATTTTCAGAATTCTGCCGCTAAAAGAATTTGGTTCACTCTATTGATTAGGAGAATAAAATGAATATTCAATGGTTTCCCGGCCACATGATGAAGACTCAGCGCATGATGCAGGAAAATATTAAGCTTATAGATATTGTCCTCGAACTTGTCGATGCCAGACTTCCTCTCAGTAGCCGAAATCCTAAGATTGATGAAATAGTAGGGGATAAGCCTCGCCTGATTTTACTCAATAAATCAGATATTGCTGACAGCTCTGTTACAAGCGAGTGGGAAAATTATTTTTTGGAAAAAGGAATTCCTACCCTCACCATATCATCAACAGGAAATAAAAAATTAAACTTCATATTTTCAAAATGCAAAGAAATCTTAGCCGATAAGATAGAAAAGCAAAAGGAAAGAGGCATAACCAATGCCTCCATTAAGATAATAGTTGTCGGAGTTCCAAATGTTGGTAAATCTTCTCTTATAAATAAGCTATCTGGTAGAAAAAGTGCCATAACAGGAGATAGACCCGGTGTTACCAGAGGCAAACAATGGATAAGACTTGACAATGGAATTGAACTTTTAGATACCCCAGGTATTTTGTGGCCAAAATTTGAAGACGACATGGTTGGCAAGAAACTTGCTTTTACAGGTGCCATAAAGGATGAAATTATGGATATCGAGGAACTCGCCTGTGAGCTATTGTCTTTTCTGCGTGACAACTATAGTGAAAATCTTTGCAACAGATATAAGATGAAAGACATAGACAATCTTTCTCCTTATGAAATGCTTACCCTTCTGGGAAAAAACAGGGGATTTGTAGTGTCTGGGGGAGAGATTGACACAGAGAGAGCCGCAAATATTCTGCTCGATGAATTCCGCGGAGCAAAGCTTGGAAATATCTCTTTGGAAAGACCGTCTGATTTTTAAACTTAAGCTGCATAACAATTGTATTGTCATGCAGCTTTTTTACTAATTGTAAAGGAGCATTTATATGATAGATATGCTTGAATATGAAAAAAAGTACTGGAATATGGGAAAATCTATCGTTGCAGGTATAGATGAGGCAGGCAGAGGCCCACTTGCAGGTGCAGTATATGCCGCCGCAGTTGTTTTTGAACCCGGTGTTGTAATAGACGGAATAAATGACTCAAAAAAACTTACAGAAAAAAAGAGAGAGTATCTTTTTGATGTAATATGTGAAAAAGCTCTCTACTATAGCATAGTTTCTGTTGATGAAAAGACCATTGATAAAATCAATATTTTAGAGTCTACATACCTTGCTTTTTCAAAGAGTATAGAAAATCTTCCTGTTCTTCCGCACATAGCACTCATAGACGGAAACAGGGCCAAGAATATTCCTGTAGATTTTGAAACCGTTATAAAGGGAGATTCACTCAGCCAGTCCATAGCGGCGGCGTCTATTCTTGCCAAGGTTTCAAGGGACAGATATATTGTAAAAATGGACGAATTGTACCCGCAGTATGGGTTTAAAAAACATAAAGGCTATGGCACAAAAGACCATCTTGATGCTATAAAACAGTTTGGCCCGTGTCCTATACACAGACTTACCTTTAAAGGCGTTAAGGAGTATATATAATATGAATACTGTCACCATTGGAAATTTCGGCGAAGATGCAGCAGCGCGTTATCTCGAAAAAAACGGATATAAGGTTGTTGCAAGAAATTATAAACCAAAAATAGCAGAAATAGATATCATTGCATATAATAAAGAAGGAGTTTTGTGCTTCGTCGAGGTAAAGACCAGAAAAACATCTCTTTTTGGCTATGCCTGCGAAGCTGTGGATTTTAAAAAGCAGAGAAAAATTACTCAGGGTGCACTGTCGTATATCAGGTCGCATAATATTGACTGCGAAATCCGTTTTGATGTTATCGAGGTATACGGAAAAGTGCAGGGCAATGGTTTTTCTTGTGAAAAAATCAATCATATAAAGAACGCTTTTTAGGTTTCGGAGGTGTGCCTTTGTATTCATATTTTGATACACATTGTGATACCCTTTTAAAAATTTATAAAGAAGAAAAGAGCATTTTCGATAAGAATTTGCAGGTAAATTACCAAGCATTGAGCCATTTTGAAAAATCGGTTCAATGCTTTTGTCTTTATAATGACGGAAGTCTTTGCGTTTCAGATTATATAGATGCTGCATATCTGTTAAAAAAAGAGTGCGATAAATCGGGAATGTCTTTTTGTGCCACATCTTTCGATATAGATAAAGCTGTGGCAGATGGAAAAGTAGGTGCACTTCTTTGTGCTGAGGCAATAGGAAACACACCTGATTTTTCAGATAGACAACTGTATGTTTTAAAAAAATGTGGATATTCTATGATTGGACTCGTATGGAATTATGATAATTCTCTGTGCGGAGGTTGTATGGGTGCTGATACGGGTTTAACTTATATGGGGAAAAAGACTTTAAAGATGATGGAAAAACTTTCCCTTATTCCCGATGTTTCTCATATATCAGAAACATCTTTTTATGATGTTTGCAATAATTTTTGCAAGTCAATAGTGGCTTCTCATTCAAATTGCAAGAAAATTTGCAATCACAGAAGAAACCTTTCAGACGATCAGATAAGAAAAATCATTTCCTCAGGAGGATGTGTGGGACTAAGCTTTTATCCTCCGTTTGTCGGAGGAGAAACAAGTGATTTTTTATCTCTTGAAAATCATATATCCCATATATTGTCACTTGGGGGAGAGCACAATATCTGCCTTGGGAGTGACTTTGACGGTATAGATGAATGTGTAATTGGATTAGAGAATTGTCAAGGTGTTGATACTTTTTTCAATTTTTTAATTGGTAAAAAATACCCAAAAAAACTTGTAAATGATATTTCTTTTAATAATATATACAATATTTTCAAAAAATATGAAATTTTGGAATAAAAAACTTGCATTTTTTTCTTTCGTGTGCTATACTCATTCTTGGAAAAAATTTCGTGGAGGTTTATAATGAGTTATTCAGAAAAATTCTTGAGTATCAACCCTTCTGCCACTCTTGCAATAGATTCAAAGTTTAAACAGATGAAAGCTGACGGTCTTGATGTAGTCGGTTTTGGAGCAGGTGAACCTGACTTCCCAACTCCTAAACATATAAAAGATGCAGCTATAAAAGCTATAAATGAAGATTTTACAAGATATACTCCTGCATCCGGAACTCTTGATTTAAAAAAAGCTGTCTGCAAAAAGTTTAAAGATGATAACGGACTTTTCTATGAACCATCACAGATAGTAATAAGCAACGGTGCAAAACATTCTCTTGTAAATGCTTTTGGCGCTATATTAAATCCGGGAGACGAGGTAACCATCCCTGCACCATTCTGGGTAAGCTATCCTGAAATGGTTAAGTCCTGTGCCGGTGTTCCTGTTGTTATAAATACAACTGAGGAAAATAACTTTAAGTTTACCGCGGCTGATTTTGAGGGGGCTATTACCGATAAGACAAAAGCAATTGT